>NZ_JUMS01000137.1:0-17814 GCF_001059415.1 Enterobacter sp. 940_PEND | reverse complement strand
GACCCACTGGTCCCAAACCAGTTGCGCTACCAAGCTGCGCTACTCGCCGAATGCGGAGCGCATCTTACTGCTGAGGTGCGCCCCCGTCAATCCCTTATTTTCAAAAAGCCATTCAACTGGCGATATTCTCGCCAGAGCAGCTACTGCGCGGCTTTTACGCTGTTATCAGGGAGTTTACACCAGTTGTTGTTTTCGTTAATCCCACCGTTCGGTGAGGTATAACCGAGACAACCCATAATGGTGTCGTACAGCTCAACGTGGCGACGCGGCACCTTCATCTCCGCCTCTTTTTTCAGCTGAGCAAACATCTTCGCCTTCTCCGGATTTTCAAGATACTTATCCGACATCCACATGATCATCGGCACGCGGAACTGTTCCGGCGGTGCCAGCTTGCGCGGCGTACCGTGCAGATGCTCTTTCTCATTGATGGATTCACCGTGATCTGCCGCGTAAATCACAATCGCTTTTTTATCGCGCAGCTGGTCGATCACCCGGCTCAGGAAGGTATCCACGTACAGCACCGAGTTGTCGTAGGCGTTGATCAGCTCCTGCTTGCTGCAGTCTTTATTAATGCCCACGCACTCAGGCTGCCACTTCGCGAAATCACGCGTGTAGCGCTGGTAGTAGCTGTAATGCGACCCTTTGGTATGCAGAATAACCAGATGCTTACCCTGCGGATGGTTCTTGAGGGACTGGGACATCTCTTCCAGCAGCAGCATGTCGTCGACGTTTTTGCCGCGGTTACGCGGTTCGGCGCCAATCTGCTCGCGGTACGCGATGTTATCTGCCAGCGTGTTGGTGTAGAACCACATCTCACTTTGCATGGCGAACAGGTCAGAGCTAAATCCAAACTGCTTCAGCACGGCAAACACGTTCTGCTCTTTCAGCGTGCGTTGCGGGTTATCACTTGCACCGCCTTCACGCACAAACATGCAGCGCAGCGAGAGCTTGGTTGCGGTATCGCAGGAGTAGCCACGGTAAGCCACCAGGTTTTTCTCCTGCGCCAGCTTTGGCGTGGTATCCCGGTTATAGCCGAGAATACCCATATGATCCCAGCGCGTCGTTTCGCCTATGACAAAGACGACGTACGTATCATCAATCCCGTCGGCTGGCGGCTGGTAGGTGAATTGTTTCGTTGGATTGATCAGCGATTTCACATCACTGGATTCGTCCGCCTGCGCCCAGGCATACAGCCCTAACGCTGACAGCCAGTTAGATGGCAAATACGAGTTTGCCACCACGCCGCCATAGCTTGGCATATCCACGCCCGTCGCTTTTTCGACGCGTTTTTGCTGCGTTTCCATCAGGCGGATAGGCGCCCACACCAGCAGACCGGCCAGCAGGACGACGACGATATTGCGGATCCGCTGTCCACGGGTGCGCAGCTGGCGTAACAGCGTATAGCGGCACGTATTGCTCCAGATAAAGAACAGCGGGATCAGACAGGCTAAAACCGTCCAGACGATAAAGCCTTTCCCTACCACCTCTTTCGAGAGGTCGATATCCGTGGTCATCACCGAGGCAACGATACCGTAACCAATGACCACGTTCATAAAGGTCATGTAATAGCTTGCGGCGGCGGAAATAATCACCACCAGCGAGGCCAAAATTTGCCAGGTACGTCGACCAAAAAGGGACAGGAGGCGTAAGAGGAAGAAGGTCGCGAGAACGGAGCCGAATACTTCTATTGCGGCAAATATACCATTACTTAGGGTAAGGTTTTCAACATACCCTTCCACTCTTCTGAACAGTACCGCGCCATTCAGAAATAATCCGATATAGACAGCCAGCATCAGACACAATCTTTGCTGGGTAAGAGACCTAATGTATTTCATGCAAACAACCCTGGGGGAAGGGGTATAAAGACCCGTCGAATCTCAAAGAGAAAGCGGACAGAGTAAGTAAATGCGTAAGGAAGCGTTATGAGAAACGTCTACAAGCGCGGTAAGTAGACCACAGCGGGAGAGAAAAGTGGCAGCAGAGAGTGTGATCGGTGTAAATTTTTACAAAATATCGAGACGGGAAGCGTCTCGCATAAAGAAAAAAGAGGCCACGGAGGCCTCTTTCATACCGCTTACGCATGCGCTTCTTTGAATACTTCGCGCTGCGGCTGGCGAATCGTGGTCGAGAGCGCCAGCGAGATAATCAGCAAGGCAAATATGACGCAGAAGGTCACGTAGAATCCGCCGAACAGGGAGGCAATCAGCGAGCCGCAGATACTGCCGATCCCGAAGCCCAGATAGATAACGCCGTAGTTTTTCGCCAGATTGTTCAGGCCAAAGAACTCGCTCACCAGTGACGGGAAGACGGTAATAGTGCCACCGAAGTTAAAGGCCACGCAGGCAATCGCCGCAAAGAAGGTGGCTTCATTCAGCGGAGCGAACAGCAGCGCCGCCATACCGACCAGCGAAACCACCTGCCCAATCGTAATCACGCGGATGCGGGCAATTTTGTCAGACAGAATACCGAGCACCAGACGACCGGAGAGGTTGGCAATGGAGATGACCGTCACCGCATTTGCCGCCGTGGCCGCATCCAGCTTCACCATGCCCTGCGCGATATCCTTCGCCACGCCGATAACATACAGACCGCTCATGCAGGCAGTCAGGAACATTACCGCCAGCATCCAGTACTGCGGCTTACGCATGGACTGCGCGAGAGTGAAGTCGTTCTCCACCACGCCGTTAACGGATTTCACTTCCTGCTGCGGCGCATCTTTCATCAGCGTGGCGCCGAACAGAATCATCACCAGCACGATTGCGCCCCAGATCATAAAAGTTTTTTCGAGGCCAACGGACGCCAGCAGGTGGGCGTCGATAAATTTGAACCCGAGGCTGCCCAGGCCATAAGAACCGATGGCGAACGCGGAGATTAAGCCTTTACGCTCCGGGAACCACTTCACGCAGTTCGACAGCGTCAGCAGGTAACCTGCGCCATCGGCCAGACCCACCAGCACGCCGGCGCTCAGCCACAGCATCATCAGGTTGCTGGAATGCGCCGTCAGGAAAAAGCCCAGACCCAGCAGAATGCCGGACGCCATGGTCACGCGCTTCACGCCAAAACGCTCCTGCAGCTTGCCCGCGACGGAAGACGAAATCGCCAGACCCAGGCTCAGCAAACCAAAGGAGAACGCGACCTGGCTGACCGGCGCGCCGAGTTTGTCGGAAAGCGCGCTGTTGAACAGGCTCCAGGTATAGACCGATCCCAATGCAAACTGAGTGACGATGGTGCCAAAGAGCGTGAGCCAGCGCGTGCGGTTATAGGTTGATGTGTTCATGGCAGTTGTCCTGCAAGAGAAATTAAGGAAGTTCGCTGAGGACAACGATAAACAAAACCTTAAAACGCCTGGGGTAAAACGGCATGAAATGCAGGCTGAACGGAATGAAATGCCTGGAATCGGGAATGAATGGCCTGGCCCGGGAATAAAGCGACAGCATGTTAGTATCTGCTATCGCTGTAAAGCCCGTGGTTATTGTATTCGAGATGTTATCGTAACGTTTAAAAAAGTAACAACTCTAGAATTTCGCGCTAACGCCGAGAGTGTATAAAAACTCCTCACCGGTGGTGGTGTGCTCCCCCTGAGCCAGCGACGCATAGGCCGCCATGTACGTGTTAAAGGGAATATCCGTTCCCACGGTGACGTCCATCCAGCTACCGCTTTGGGCAGGGGCTGGCGTTTGCGGCATGCCAAACTGCGATTTCCACTGGTTTTCACCAAACTGCTGGTTATAGCTAATCTGCGCCCAGGGATGAAGATCGCCGTACTGGGTATTCACGCGCCACCCCAGCGTGCTGACGCTGGCATGCCAGAGCGGGTCGGTGATTGCCTGCGTCGACGCGCTATCACCAAACTCGTTGATCATCATGGGCGCCGTGCCGTCGTATCGCCACGCCACCACCGGGCCGGTGGTGATACGTGCTGAAACGGGAAAATTCCAGCCCACGCTCATTGCCCCCTCCGTCGTTCTGCCAGACGGTATATTCAGGGCAAGTCCCGGCGCGTTCTGCGAAGACTGAATACGCTCAGCCAGAATATCCTCATAACGCGGTTGGTGATCCGCATCCCATGTATAGCGTTCCGCCGTATTATTTTGGGCATCTGAAACGATATATTCCTGTTGCCAGGCAGACGCTGTATTACAAAAAAACAGGCAGGCTGAAATTCCCACCAGGCCAGAAGCAGCATGGCGACCACTGATTTTTTTTATCATCATCAACGCGACCCCAGAGAGAGCCGAATTCGGCGATATTTGTCGTTATTCAGGAAGAACTTATAGACCTTGTATTAACTATTGTCTTTATAGTAAACACGTCAAGCCAGTCAGAATGAAAATTTTGCGAAATCAGTAGTAATAAGGGAGATGACGGATGGAACGTTGCGGTTGGGTAAGCCAGGATCAGCTTTATATCGACTATCACGATCGGGAATGGGGCGTGCCGGAAACGGATGGCAAAAAACTCTTTGAGATGATCTGCCTGGAGGGCCAGCAGGCGGGGCTGTCGTGGATTACGGTACTGAAAAAACGCGAAAACTACCGCAACGCCTTCCACCAGTTCGATCCTGTTGCCGTCGCCGCCATGACCGATGAGGACGTGGAACGACTGGTGCAGGACGCGGGCATCATCCGCCATCGCGGTAAGATCCAGGCCATCATCGGTAATGCACGCGCTTATCTGGCAATGGAACAAAACGGTGAATCGTTCTCAGAGTTTGTCTGGACGTTTGTGAACAACGATCCGCAGGTCACCCAGGCCGCTACGCTCGCGGAAATCCCGGCCTCCACCCCGGCCTCGGATGCGCTCTCGAAAGCCCTGAAAAAACGCGGCTTTAAGTTTGTCGGCTCCACCATCTGCTACGCCTTTATGCAGGCCTGTGGCCTGGTCAACGACCACGTTACCGGCTGCTTCTGTCATCCGGGAGGCCATCATGATCCGCAAATGGCAAAGTGAGAATACCGCGCCGCTTCTGAGCCTGTGGCTTGAAAGCACCACGGAAGCGCATCCGTTTATCGAGCCGGGTTACTGGAAAGAGAACGAGGCCATGGTGCGGGACGTTTACCTTCCGTCGGCGGAAACCTGGGTCTGGGAAGAGGATGGCGAACCTTGCGGATTTATCAGCGTGATGCAGTCTCAGTTTGTCGGCGCGCTGTTTGTCGCACCGTCATGCATAGGGAAAGGCATCGGGCGCGCGCTGCTGAACCATGTTCAACAGCGCTTCCCGCATTTAACGCTGGAGGTATATCAGAAAAATGTGCGGGCGGTGAATTTCTACCATGCTCAGGGCTTTCGCATTGAAGACAGCGCCTGGCAGGATGATACCCAGCACCCGACGTGGATCATGAGCTGGCAGGCGGATCAAACGCCGTTAAGGTAAGCTCGGGTCCCTGATATTTCTCTACCCAGGCCAGCGCCGTGTTCCCTGCGCAGCCATTCCCCAGTTTCGAGCTGGGGAGATCTTTGGTCAGCACGTTAACCGCCCCGTTTTTACAGATCCCTCCCTCGGCGGGCTCAAGGTCGGGCCATGCGCCCTGATGAATGCAGATCACGCCCGGTTTAATCCCGTCGCTCACCACTGCCCCTGCCAGCACCTGCCCGCGCGAGTTCCAGACGCGCACCACGTCGCCGTCCGCGATCCCGCGGGCTTTCGCATCAAGGGTATTCAGCGTGATCGGCTCTCGCCCGGCGACCGCATACTGCTCGCGCAGGGAGGTATAGTTAAGCTGGCTGTGCAGACGGTGAGCGGGATGCGCAGACAACACCTGCAGCTGTTCCGGCTGGGCGTTGCCGTGCCACTCGTCCGGCTCGAGCCACATAGGGTGTGGCGGGCAGTCGGCATAGCCAAAGCTGGAGATACGCTCGCTATAGATCACGATCTTTCCACTCTCGGTTTTCAGCGGGTGGCTCTCCGGGTCGCGGCGGAAATCGGCAAAACGGACAAACTTCGCGTTCTGTTCGCTCTCCGGCATCTCGACGAGCTGGTTCGCCTCCCAGAATTCAGCAAATGGCGGAAGCGTCACGCCCTGCGCCGCGCCGCGCTGTCCGGCAATCTGGTAGAAGCTCTCCAGCCATTGCAGATCGCTTTTCCCCTCGGTAAAACGCTCGCGACCGCCCGCTTCCCACAGCTCGCTCAGTTCAGCAAACACGTCAAAATCATCACGCGCCTCATCGCGCGGGGCCACAACGCGCTTCATCGGGACCATATGCTGGTTGCTGTAGTCGCCGGTCATGGTGAGATCGTTACGCTCAAACGAGGTGGTCGCCGGCAGCACGATATCTGCATGCTTAGCCGAGCCGGTCCAGAAGCACTCGGAAATCACCACCAGCTCCGGCTTTTGCCAGGCGCGTATCAGGCGGTTGGTATCCTGATGGTGCGTGAAGTTCGATCCGCCCGCCCACCAGACAAATTTAATGTCCGGGAAGTGGCGGTCCAGACCGTTGTGCTGATAAAAACCGCCCGGGTTTTCCAGGGCTTCAACAATACGCGCCACCGGGATTTTATCCACGGCATCCACGCCGCCCTGCACCGAGCCTTGCAGTGACGCCAGCACCGCCGCTTTACGCGTTGGGTTACCGCCGTTCGCAAAGTGATAGGAGAGACCAAAACCCCCGCCCGGCGTGCCGATCTGCCCAAGCATTGCGGCAAGGGTGACCAGCATCCAGTGTTTTTGCTCGCCAAACTGCTGGCGCTGCATTCCCCAGCCGGACATTAACATGGTGGTATTTTTATGGAACAACGCCGCCAGTTCGCGGAGTTTGTCCGCAGGAACGCCACAAATTTCTGCGGCCCACTCTGCCGTTTTTGCTACCCCATCGGATTGGCCCGTCAGGTAGTGGGCGAATTTATCGAAGCCGGTGGTACAGCGCGTCAGGAATTCAACATCGTGCCAGCCGTTTTCTACCAGCGTATGGGCAATCCCCAGCATCATCGCCACGTCGGTGCCCATATGAGGGGCAATCCACTCGGCGCTGTCGCCGAAGAAATCCATGGTTTCAGAGCGCATCGGGTCAATGCAGATGATGCGCTTTCCGCTTTTGCGCAGCGCGTCGAAATACCCGATGCCCTGCTCGTCGCTGGCGTTCCAGGCAATTTTCAGCGTGTTGAGGGGGTTAGCGCTCCAGAGCACCACCACGTCGGTATGTGCCAGCACCAGCGGCCAGCTGGTCTGCTGCTGGTACACTTCGTTCCCCCCCACGACGTACGGCATGATCGCCTGCGCCGCGCCGGTGGAGTAATCCCCCAGATGGCCGGTATAGCCTCCCGCCAGGCTCATGTAACGCTGCAGCAGCGTCGAGGCCTTGTGCAGCACGCCGTTAGAACGCCAGCCGTACGACCCGGCGAAAATGGACGACGGACCATAGCTGTCGCGAATGCGCTTGTGCTGGGCGTGGATCAGCGCCAGCGCGTCATCCCAGCTCACGCGAACAAACTCATCCTGACCGCGAATCCCCTGTGGCTTATCCGGCGAGGCCAGAAAACCTTTACGCACCATCGGCCAACGCACGCGCGTTTTGCTGTGCACCTGATCGCGAACGACGGTCTGTAACGAGTTGGGATGTTGGGTTGGCAGTGCCCCGCGGGACGACAGAACATTTTCGCCATCGGTTTCGACCAGCATCGGCCCCCAGTGGGCGGCGGTCAGAATGGTTTTCGTTGAGGTGCTCAAGCGTGCGCTCCTGGTTGCGTGCAGGTTTACGGCCTTCTTTCTGAGGCAGTTTATGGTTTGTCACAAATTTCAGAGTTATACCCGGAATTTTCTCCGTATCTGGACGTCATAATCAACTGCCACGCTCGCCGTGGCAAAGAATAAAAAGGATTAAGGAAAGAAGATGAAAAAACGCGTACTCGTTATTGCCGCTCTGGTGAGCGGTGCACTGGCTGTTTCTGGCTGCACAACTAACCCTTACACCGGTGAGCGTGAAGCGGGTAAATCCGGCATTGGCGCGGGTATCGGCTCGCTGGTCGGCGCAGGCGTTGGGGCGCTCTCCTCCTCCAAGAAAGACCGCGGCAAAGGCGCGCTGATTGGCGCAGCGGCGGGCGCGGCGCTGGGCGGCGGCGTTGGCTATTACATGGACGTGCAGGAAGCGAAGCTGCGCGACAAAATGAAGGGAACCGGCGTGAGCGTGACGCGCAGCGGCGATAACATCATCCTGAATATGCCGAACAACGTGACCTTCGATAGCAGCAGCGCAACGCTGAAACCAGCAGGCGCAAACACCCTGACCGGCGTGGCGATGGTGCTGAAAGAGTACAATAAAACCGCCGTTAACGTGATTGGCTATACCGACAGTACCGGCAGCCAGGATCTGAACATGCGTCTGTCTCAGCAGCGCGCCGATTCCGTGGCCAGCTCGCTGATTACCCAGGGTGTTGAAGCGAACCGTATCCGCACCAGCGGCATGGGCCCTGCCAACCCTATCGCCAGCAACAGCACGGCGGAAGGCAAAGCGCAGAACCGCCGCGTTGAGATTACGTTAAGCCCAATTCAGTAGGTAAAAGCAAAACGGCAACGCTCGTTGCCGTTTTTAGCGGTTGCACCCTCTCCCGTGGGAGAGGGCTGGGGTGAGGGCACCAGACCGCAACCTCCGGTAAGCGCAGCGCCACCGGGCAAATTACTTGATTCGTCTGATTTTCCCGCTAAGGTATTCTCACTAAATTCAGGGAAATCAGCGATGAGCAAACCAGCCCGGGCCACCATCAGCGACGTGGCGAAAGCCGCCAAAACCGGTAAAACCAGTATTTCACGCTACCTTAACGGCGAGAAACACCTGCTGTCCGACGCATTGCTGGCGCGTATTGAACAGGCCATTGCCGATCTCGACTACCGTCCCAGCCTCATGGCGCGCGGGCTCAAACGCGGCCGCACCCGCCTTATCGGGCTTATCATCGCCGATATCACCAACCCCTATTCCGTTAACGTGCTCAGCGGTATTGAAGCCGCCTGTCGCGAGAAGGGGTTCACGCCGCTGGTCTGTAATACCAACAACGAAGTTGACCAGGAGCTGCATTACCTCGATCTGCTGCGCAGCTATCAGGTCGAAGGGATTGTGGTGAACGCGGTGGGCATGCGGGAAGAGGGTTTAAACCGCCTGCAGCAGTCCTCTCTGCCTATGGTCCTCATCGACCGTAAAATCCCGGAATTTGCCTGCGATGTGGTCGGTCTGGATAACACCCAGGCAGCCACTACCGCCACCGAACATCTGATCGAACAGGGCTTCGAGGCCATTCTGTTTCTGAGTGAACCGTTAGGGATGGTCAATACCCGTCGCGAGCGCCTGAGCGCATTTCGCACCACGCTGGAGCGATATCCCGGCGTGATCGCCGAAAATGCCGAAACGCCGCTTCACGAAGCTGACCAGCTCGATAACACCCTGCGCCAGTTCCACACGCGCCATCGCGGCATGCGCAAAGCCGTTATCTCCGCCAACGGGGCGCTGACGCTTCAGGTCGCCCGCTCGCTCAAGCGCATTGGCCTGCACTGGGGCAGCGATATCGGTCTGCTGGGGTTTGATGAACTGGAGTGGGCGGAGCTGGCAGGCGTCGGCATTACGACCCTCAAACAGCCCACCTGGCAGATTGGCTATGCTGCTGTTGAACAAGTGGTTCGTCGTATTGAAGGCACCAGCGATGCCGTTCGCGAGCAGGTCTTCTCCGGCGAGCTGATCGTTCGCGGCTCCACGGCGCGTTAATTTTCCCTTGTGATACCGATCATAAATTCGACATCCTGACCTTTTCTTTGGAACCGGTTCCATCTAGCGTAATAGTATTGATATGTTGCGATGGAGTCCGAAGATGGGCAGGAAAATTATGGTGGTCACCGCCGCGTACGGTGCGGAACAGGTGCGACAGGCGGGCGGTCAGCGGGCAATGCTTCCAGTGATTGCAGGCGCGGGGGCAGACGGCGTGGAGATCCGCCGGGAATTGTTCAACAGCGAAGAGCTACTGGCGCTGCCTGCGCTGGGAGAATCCATTGAGCTGCTCGGCCTGCTGGCGTGCTACTCCGCCCCCGCCGCCCTGTTTATGCCTGACGGCACCCTCAACCCGGACCTGACCCGCTATCTCTCTGAGGCCAGCACCCTGAACGCCCTGTGGCTGAAGGTTTCCCTGGGCCATTTCCGCGACGCGCAGCCTCTCGACGCCCTGCGTACCCTGCTGAACGCAAGCGGCATGGCGCTGGTCGTGGAGAACGATCAGACCGACTGCGGACAGCTCGCGCCCATGCAGCGCTTCCAGACCGCCTGTCGGGAAATGGCCTTACCCGTCACGCTGACCTTCGATATGGGCAACTGGCTGTGGGTTGGCGATTCGCCTGAAGAGGCCGCGCGTCATCTGGCCCCTGCGGTGAGCTATATCCACGTGAAAGCGGCCGTGCCGCACAAAGATAACTTCCGCGCCGTGGCGCCAGACCACGCCGATGCGCGCTGGCTGGATCTGCTCGGCCAGTTGCCTGCCGATGCCCCGCGCGGTATCGAGTTCCCGCTGGAAGGGACGGATTTAACCGCCGTTACCCGCCATTACGTCAACCTGCTGCGCGAGGAGTAAAACATGCACAAGACGCTGGATGTCATCACGATCGGCGAAGCCATGGCGATGTTTGTCGCCACTGAAACGGGTGAGCTGAGCGCGGTGGAGCACTTTATCAAGCGCGTGGCAGGCGCAGAGCTGAACGTCGCAACCGGCCTGGCGCGTCTCGGCCTGAACGTCGGCTGGGTCAGCCGCGTGGGGGACGACAGCTTTGGCCATTTCGTTCTCGACTCGCTGAAAAAAGAGGGAATTGATGCCGCAGGCGTCACCCTCGATGGACGCTTCCCTACCGGCTTTCAGCTTAAATCTAAAGTCGAAAATGGAACCGATCCCATCGTGGAGTATTTTCGTAAAGGATCGGCGGCAAGCCACCTCTCTGTAGAAGACTATCACGCCGACTATTTCGCCTCTGCGCGCCATCTGCACCTGAGCGGCGTGGCGGCAGCACTATCCGCCACCTCGTATGAGCTGCTGGATCACGCGGCAGCCACGCTGAAAGCCAGGGGAAAAACGATCTCTTTCGATCCAAACCTGCGCCCGGTGCTGTGGAAAAGCGAAGCGGAAATGGTCGAGAAGCTCAACCGTCTGGCGTTCCAGGCGGACTGGGTTCTGCCGGGCCTGAAAGAAGGGATGACCCTGACCGGCAAAAGCACGCCGGAAGGCATTGCCGATTTCTACCTGAATAAAGGGGTAAAAGCGGTGGTGCTGAAGACCGGCGCCGATGGCGCATGGTTTAAGACGGCTGACGGCCAACAGGGCGCGGTCGCGGCGGTGAAGGTTGAGAACGTTGTCGACACCGTCGGCGCGGGCGACGGTTTTGCCGTGGGCGTGATTAGCGCCCTGCTGGAAGGCAAAACGCTGCCGCAGGCCGTGGCGCGGGGCAACAAGATTGGCTCGCTGGCCATTCAGGTGCAGGGCGACAGCGAAGGATTACCAACGCGAGCAGAGCTCGGCATTTAAATTCCCTCTCCCTGTGAGAGAGGGCCAGGGTGAGGGCAGCAAGCCACACCAAATAATTAAGCCACCGTGTACCCTACAGACAACGGCGGTAACAACCTCAACAACAGAGGCAAGCCTATGAACAGTTCGACCAATGCAGTAAAACGCTGGTGGTACATCATGCCAATCGTGTTTATCACGTACAGCCTGGCGTACCTTGACCGTGCCAACTTCAGCTTCGCGTCCGCAGCGGGGATAACAGAGGACCTTGGGATCACCAAAGGTATCTCCTCCCTGCTGGGTGCCCTTTTCTTCCTGGGCTACTTCTTCTTCCAGATCCCGGGCGCGATTTATGCAGAACGCCGCAGCGTGCGTAAGCTGATCTTCGTCTGTCTGATCCTGTGGGGCGCCTGCGCATCACTGACCGGCGTGGTGAACAATATTCCTGCCCTGGCCGCCATTCGCTTTATCCTCGGCGTCGTTGAGGCGGCGGTCATGCCGGCGATGCTGATCTACATCAGCAACTGGTTTACCAAATCCGAACGCTCGCGCGCGAATACCTTCCTGATCCTCGGTAACCCGGTCACGGTACTGTGGATGTCGGTTGTGTCTGGCTACCTGATCCAGTCCTTCGGCTGGCGCGAAATGTTTATCATCGAAGGGGTCCCGGCAGTGATCTGGGCATTCTGCTGGTGGGTACTGGTAAAAGATAAACCAGCCCAGGCGAAATGGCTTTCCGAAGACGAAAAAGCGGCGCTGCAGGCGCAGCTGGATAAAGAACAGCAAGGTCTGAAGGCGGTACGCAACTACGGTGAAGCCTTCCGCTCGCGCAACGTGATCCTGCTCTGCGCGCAGTATTTTACCTGGAGCATTGGCGTATACGGTTTTGTGCTGTGGCTGCCGTCGATTATCCGCAGCGGCGGCGAGAACCTCGGCATGGTAGAAGTGGGCTGGCTCTCTTCCGTACCGTATCTGGCCGCGACCATCGCCATGATCGTCGTCTCCTGGGCGTCGGACAAGCTGCAGAACCGAAAATTGTTTGTCTGGCCGCTGCTGCTGATCGCTGCTTTTGCCTTTATCGGCTCGTGGGCCGTGGGTGCAAATCACTTCTGGGCCTCTTATACCCTGCTGGTGGTCGCCGGTGCCGCCATGTATGCCCCGTATGGTCCATTCTTTGCCATCATCCCGGAAATGCTGCCGCGTAACGTCGCGGGTGGCGCGATGGCGCTGATTAACAGCATGGGTGCGCTGGGGTCGTTCTGCGGCTCATGGTTCGTCGGCTACCTGAACGGTGCCACCGGCAGCCCGTCCGCATCGTACATCTTTATGGGGGTGGCGCTTTTCGCCTCCGTGTGGCTTACTCTGATTGTTAAGCCTGCTAATAATCAACAACACCCTGTCGGCGCACGCCACGCCTGAATCCTTAAAAATCAACGGAGATTAGCATGAAGCCGTCCGTCATTTTGTACAAAGCACTGCCGGAAGATCTGCAGAAACGCCTTGAAGAACACTTCACCGTCACGCAGGTGAAGAACCTGAGCCCGGAAACCGTGGCGCAGCACGCAGAAGCGTTCGCCAGCGCCGAAGGCCTGCTGGGTTCAAGCGAGAAAGTGGATGTCGCCCTGCTGGAGAAAATGCCGAAGCTTCGTGCTACCTCTACCGTTTCCGTGGGTTACGACAATTTCGATGTGGATGCCCTTAACGCCCGCAAGATCCTGCTGATGCATACGCCACATGCCCTGACGGAAACCGTGGCCGATACGCTGATGGCGCTGGTACTCACCACGGCACGTCGTGTAGTGGAAGTAGCCGAGCGCGTCAAAGCGGGCGAATGGACAAAAAGCATTGGACCGGACTGGTTCGGCGTGGACGTTAACGGCAAAACGCTGGGCATTGTTGGCATGGGGCGTATCGGGCTGGCACTGGCGCAGCGCGCGCATTTTGGTTTTAACATGCCGATTCTGTATAACGCGCGTCGCCATCACAGTGAAGCCGAAGAACGCTTCAACGCCCGCTACTGCGAGCTGGATACCCTGCTGGAGGAAGCCGATTTTGTCTGCCTGGTTCTGCCGCTGACGGACGAAACCCGTCATCTGATAGGTAAAGAGGCGTTTGAAAAAATGAAGAAATCCGCCATTTTCATCAACGCGGGTCGCGGCCCGGTGGTGGATGAGAAGGCGCTGATTGAAGCTCTGCAGAACGGTGAGATCCATGCCGCAGGTCTGGACGTATTTGAACAGGAGCCGCTGCCGGTGGATTCCCCGCTGCTGGCAATGCCAAACGTCGTCGCCCTGCCCCACATCGGCTCAGCCACCCATGAGACGCGCTACAACATGGCGGCCACTGCGGTCGATAACCTTATCGCCGCCCTAAGCGGAAAGGTGGAGATAAACTGCGTGAACCCGCAGGTGCAACGATAGAAACGAAAAAACCCGCCAGAAGGCGGGTTTTTGAATTTTGTGCTACTGGGTTGGAAGCTTACAGGCTTACAACGTTACCAGCTGCTGGGCCTTTAGCGCCGCTTTCGATGGTGAAGGAAACTTTCTGACCTTCGTCCAGAGATTTGTAGCCATCGTTCTGGATAGCAGAGAAGTGTACGAACACGTCTTTAGAGCCATCGTCAGGAGTGATGAAGCCGAAACCTTTATCAGCGTTGAACCATTTTACCAGACCAGTCATTTTAGCAGACATAGAAATTACCTTATTAACAAATATATTGAGCCTTCCGGCTTGATGGATTGCGTTACAGATTTTTAAGCGATGAAGGAAGGGTCACAACGAAGGGTATCTATGGATAACAATCTGGACTGCTTTACTAAACTGCTTTAGGTCTGTGTAACAAACCGACGGGGATAGTTATACCGATGTGGTAGAAGAATGACAAGCGTTATTTTCCATAAGCATAAAAAAACCCCGCCGGGAGCGGGGTTTTTTCGGTTTATTCTGTGGCCGTGACGGCGGCACTCCAGGCCTGGCTAAAGGCCTGATGCTGGGAGGCCAGCGGCCCAATCAGCGTATTGTACTGGCTTGCCTGCTGCGAGGTCGGGAACTGAATGCCGTTGGCAACGAAGCTCACCTGAGTATCCTGCTGGGCAATAAAGTCGCCCACCTGAACCAGCTGCTGCGTGAAGATTTGCGCGGCCGGAATCAGCGGTTGCAGCGCTTCAGACGGTTTCGTCACCACTTTCTCGTACACTTTGTCGAAGACAGGTTTGAGATCGTCACCCTGCTTCAGCGCAGAACGTGACGCGTCAGCCTGCATTTTCGCATTCTGCAACTGCTGGCTCAGCACGCCAAGCGCACCGTTGGACTGGCGAAGCGGTTCACGCTGCGTCATATAATCCTGCGGAACGCGAATGGCGTTCACGCTATCCACTACCGGGCGGATACCGGAATCCATCGCCTGGCTCACCTGCTGTGAATAACCATAAAGAATGGCGTAATCGGACACGAAGGGGCCAAACTGTTTTTTCTGATCCGCAGTCAGCGTCGGCAACCGCTCGCCGCTGCGCATCACTGTATTCTGCAGAAAATCGATAAACGCTTTGCGCTGATCGCCTTCTTTATCAAAACACCCACTCAGGCTAACAACCATCAACAACGCCGCAATAGGCGCAAACCAGCGAGAGCAGGACTTTCCTGTCGCCATTTTATTACTCCTTTCACCCAAAAAAGCGCACACCGGCACACGCGTGCCCGACGCTGACAAGGATAGTCCAGGTCAGCCTTGCAAGATACTCTTTTCATGCAAAACGGCTATTGCCGATTTATTTCTTACCATTTACAAAAAAATACCTGCCGAAGCCGACATATGAATAATCAGGTAATTAGCATAACTATCCATATCGCTGAATCGGGTAAAGCGATCGTTATCGCACGATTAATCACACCCGTGACGATCCTGGGTTCGTATTAGGGACTATTCTTAACTGGCTCTCTGATGTTCTTGATCACGATGTGAGATTTAAGAGGAGTCCTCAATGGAATATAAAGATCCTGAGTTTGAGCTGCTGAGCAGTCTGGAACAGATCATTTTTAAAGACGTACCGCAGACGATTAGCCTGCAACAAAAATCCAATCCCTTTACAGAATATGAGCAATTGCGCAAAGGGACAGGACTGAAAACCGAAGAATTCGCCAGAGCGATGGGTGTCAGCGTGGCTATGGTGCAGGAGTGGGAGTCAAAACGTGAGAAACCCACCCCAACCGAGTTAAGGCTGATGCGCCTGATTCAGGCCAACCCTGCACTCAGCAAACAGATAGCGTAGTGAAGATTGAATGCCCCCGCCTCTGCGGGGGCTTGTGTTTTAAAGGCTCTCGCAACGCCAGCCCGCCTCTTCCCATACCCACTCATGCGTTAACGTTAAGCCTCTTAAAAAAGCCTCGTCGTGTGATACCACCAGCAGAGCTCCGGGGAAACCGGCCAGCGCCGCTTCAATGGCCTGGACCGAGGCCAAATCCAGATGGTTGGTAGGTTCATCCAGCAGCAGAAGCTGGGTGGCCTCCGCGCGCCACAGCACGCAGGCCAGGGCGGCCTTAAGACGCTCGCCGCCGCTGAGCTCCGCCAGGGGGAGCGTAGCTTTGTCGGCACCCAGTTGAAGCTGCGCCAGACGGGTTCGCAATACCCCCTCTTCCAGAGGCGTATGACTTAGGTTGAGATGCGTCATGACCGACTGCGAAAGATCGAGCCGGGACAGATGCTGGTCGAGATAAGCGCAGCTGACGGAAACCCTACAGGTACCCGAACGGGGAGCAATCTCGCCGAGGAGGGTTTTTAACAGCGTCGATTTGCCGCAGCCGTTCGGTCCCTTTAACGCCACGCGCATCGGTCCGTCCATTCGCAAGTTGAGCGGAGGAACAGGCACATGCGGCAGCACCAGATCCTCCAGCACCAGCACCTGCTTCCCCTCCGGGATCTGACTCCCCGGCAGGGTGAACATTACCGGGTTATCTTCCTCAACGCGTTCACGCGCCTTATTTACCGCGGCGTTCAGGGCTTCATTTTGCTCGCTGTGCTGTTTTTTCCAGGAGCCGATCCGCTCCTTTGCCGCGCCTTTATATTTGACCCGCTCGAACGACGCGATATTCAGGGTATCGACGGTGCGTAACGTCTTTGCCGACCGCCGCTGGCTATCGTCATGCTCTTTTTGCATGCGTACCCGGGTGCGTTTGCGCTCGGTTGCCGCATGTTCCAGCGCCGCGCGGGCCGCCTGCTGTTCGGCATCGCGCTGGGTTTGATAATCCGCATAATTCCCGCCGTAGCTGCGCAGGCCCGAGGCGCTCAGCTCAAGGATACGCGGCACCTGCTCCAGAAGTTCGCGGTCATGGGAGGCTACCAGCACGCCGCCCTGAAAACGATGGAGCTGGTCGTAGAACCACGCCCGGCCCTGTCGGTCCAGATGGTTAGTGGGCTCGTCCAGCAGCATGAAATCGGCTTCAGCCGTAAACGCCCCGCACAGCAGGGCGCGAATGCGCTCGCCGCCGCTGAGTTCGCCGGCGGGTTTATCCGGATCAAACGGTGGGAGCTGCGCATTGATAAACGCCTCGCTCAGGCGCTCGGCAACATCCCAGCGGCCGTCAAGCAGCTCCAGATCGTCAGGCTGATAATCGCCGCTGTCGATGCGCTTACGCGCCGCAAAAATCGCGTCATACCCGAGCAGTTCAGCAAGCGTCGTCTGCGGCGAAATGACGTGCTGCTGCGCCACCCAGGCATGCGAGCCAAAGCGTTCAATATGACCGGAAGCCGGTTCGTCCAGCCCCGCCAGCAGACGCAGCAGACGCGTTTTCCCGCTGCCGTTGCGGCCAACCAGCGCGCACAGGGAGGGTTCCAGCGTGAGATTCAGCGGACCAAAAAGGGTATCGCCCGTCGGAAACTGACAGGTGACCTGATGCAAAATAAAAGAAGGGGACTGCGCAAAATGAGCCATAAGCACTCCTGAATGAAATCAAAACATCCCCTGCCGACGCGGTGGCGTTTAGCAAGGATCGAAATTCATCAGTCGTGTTTGTTCATTTTTGGGGGGCGCTCCAGCGCGAGAAAGTTAACACGTTAAGGATAGCGGTAATGCGTTGACGGTTTCAAGGTTAAATTTTGGTCGAATTGTACTCCCTCTCCCTTTGGGCTGAGGGATCCCCACCAAATATTGTCTGCACTGACGACCCCCTCTCCCTTGAGGGAGAGGGCTGGGGTGAGGGGAAGCATACGGCTCTGGTAGTCATTCCGTTCACTTTATGTTCCTTGCTACTCTGTAAAGACAATACCCGTGAACGTGCCAGGGTGGCTCAGTCGCCACCACCCTGGCTACCCGGGCTCCCGGCGGTAAATCGCCGCTACGCGGTACCTTCGGCTTATT
>NZ_JUMS01000136.1:0-209 GCF_001059415.1 Enterobacter sp. 940_PEND | reverse complement strand
ATATCCGTTTCCAGAGGTTAAACGGATTTACCACCCGAAGGTATCCTCTCTCAGGCTGCGAGGATTTTCCGGTCACCCGAAGGTGTTTCTCTCAGACCGATGAAACGTTAGCTGCTAGTCACCCGAAGGCGCTCCTCTCAGACTGCCGGAGCATTAGCTGGTTGCATGTAGCAACAAGTAAGCCTGTCTATTTTCAGAGCAAATAGTGA
>NZ_JUMS01000135.1:0-14128 GCF_001059415.1 Enterobacter sp. 940_PEND | reverse complement strand
GCAAGTCTTGCTCCAACATTTGGTCGCGGTGCGATGACCAACCACTGGGTCGACATCAAGAACGCCAACCTCATTGTGGTGATGGGCGGTAACGCCGCTGAAGCGCACCCTGTCGGGTTCCGCTGGGCGATGGAAGCCAAAATCCACAACGGTGCGAAACTGATTGTGATCGATCCCCGCTTTACGCGAACTGCGTCAGTGGCGGATTTCTACACCCCTATTCGTTCAGGTACTGACATCACTTTCCTGTCAGGCGTATTGCTGTACCTGATGACCAACGAAAAATATAACCGCGAATACACCGAAGCCTATACCAACGCCAGCCTGATCGTGCGTGAGGATTACCACTTCGAAGATGGCCTGTTCAGCGGTTACGACGCCGAAAAACGCAAATACGACAAAACCAGCTGGAACTACGAGCTGGATGAGAAAGGCTTTGCGAAGCGCGATACCACCCTGCAACACCCGCGCTGCGTGTGGAACCTGCTGAAAGAGCATGTTTCCCGCTATACGCCGGAGGTGGTTGAGAATATCTGCGGTACGCCGAAAGCAGACTTCCTGAAGGTGTGCGAGCTTATCGCCGAGACCAGCGCGAAGGACAAAACCGCGTCGTTCCTGTACGCACTCGGCTGGACGCAGCACTCCATCGGCGCGCAGAACATCCGTACCATGGCGATGGTTCAGCTCCTGCTCGGCAACATGGGGATGGCAGGCGGCGGCGTGAACGCCCTGCGCGGTCACTCCAACATTCAGGGTCTGACCGACCTCGGCCTGCTGTCTCAAAGCCTGCCGGGTTACATGAACCTGCCAAGCGAGAAACAGACCGATCTGCAAACCTACCTGACGGCCAGCACGCCTAAACCGCTGCTCGAAGGTCAGGTAAACTACTGGGGCAACTATCCGAAGTTCTTCGTCTCAATGATGAAAGCCTTCTTCGGGGATAAAGCAACGGCGGAAAACAGCTGGGGCTTTGACTGGCTGCCGAAGTGGGACAAAGGTTACGACGTTCTGCAGTATTTCGAGATGATGCATCAGGGCAAAGTGAACGGCTATCTGTGCCAGGGCTTTAACCCGGTTGCCTCGTTCCCGAATAAGAACAAGGTTGTTGAGTCTCTGTCGAAGCTGAAGTTCCTTGTGACGATTGACCCGCTCAATACCGAGACTTCAACTTTCTGGCAGAACCACGGTGAATCGAACGACGTCGATCCGTCGAAGATTCAGACCGAAGTGTTCCGTCTGCCGTCGACCTGCTTCGCGGAAGAGAATGGTTCTATCGTCAACTCCGGACGCTGGCTGCAGTGGCACTGGAAAGGTGCGGACGCCCCGGGCATCGCCATGAACGACGGCGAGATCCTGGCCGGTATCTTCTTACGCCTGCGTAAGATGTATGCGGAAGAAGGCGGCGCGAACCCGGAACCGGTGCTGAACATGACCTGGAACTACTCGACGCCGGAAAACCCTGCGCCGGAAGAAGTGGCGATGGAGAGCAACGGTAAGGCGCTGGCGGACGTTATCGACCCGGCCACCGGTACCGTGCAGGCGAAGAAAGGCGATCAGCTCAGCACCTTCGCGCACCTGCGCGATGACGGTACCACGTCAAGCGGCTGCTGGATCTTCGCCGGTAGCTGGACGCCAAAAGGCAACCAGATGGCCAACCGCGATAACGCCGACCCGTCGGGCCTTGGCAATACGCTGGGCTGGGCATGGGCGTGGCCGCTCAACCGCCGCATCCTCTATAACCGCGCATCCGCTGACCCGCAGGGCAACCC
Organism: Enterobacter sp. 940_PEND; assembly: GCF_001059415.1. NCBI lineage: Bacteria > Pseudomonadati > Pseudomonadota > Gammaproteobacteria > Enterobacterales > Enterobacteriaceae > Enterobacter > Enterobacter sp. 940_PEND. The sequence goes on along the minus strand of NZ_JUMS01000135.1, from coordinate 12,359 downwards.
GTGGGATCCGAAGCGTCAGCTTCTGAAGTGGGACGGTGCGAAATGGGGCGGCGTGGATATTCCGGACTACAGCACTGCCGCACCGGGCAGCGACGTTGGGCCATTTATCATGCAGCCTGAAGGGATGGGACGTCTGTTTGCTATCGATAAGATGGCGGAAGGTCCGTTCCCGGAACACTACGAGCCCTTTGAGACGCCGCTGGGTACCAACCCGCTGCACCCGAACGTGGTCTCTAACCCGGCAGCCCGTATCTTTAAGGGCGATTTCGAAGCGCTGGGTAAAAAGGACAAGTTCCCGTACGTGGGTACCACCTACCGTCTGACCGAGCACTTCCACTACTGGACCAAGCACGCGCTGCTTAACGCCATCGCGCAGCCGGAACAGTTTGTGGAGATCGGCGAGAAGCTGGCGGGCAAGCTCGGCATCGCCCATGGCGATACCGTGAAGGTTTCCTCTAACCGCGGCTATATCAAGGCCAAGGCGGTGGTGACCAAGCGTATTCGCACGCTGAACGTTCACGGTCAGCAGGTGGATACCATCGGTATTCCGATCCACTGGGGCTATGAGGGCGTGGCGAAGAAAGGGTTCATTGCGAACACCCTGACGCCGTTCGTCGGCGATGCGAACACGCAGACGCCGGAGTTTAAGGCCTTCCTCGTGAACGTGGAAAAGGTGTAACGGAGACGACTTATGGCTTATCAATCTCAAGACATTATCCGTCGTTCCGCGACTAACGGTTTCACGCCCGCGCCTCAGGCGCGGGACCACCAGCAGGAAGTGGCGAAGCTTATCGACGTGACCACCTGTATCGGCTGTAAAGCCTGTCAGGTGGCCTGCTCTGAGTGGAACGACCTGCGTGACGAAGTGGGTCACAACGTCGGGGTGTATGACAACCCGGCGGACCTGACCGCCAAGTCCTGGACGGTGATGCGTTTCTCGGAAGTGGAGCAGAACGACAAGCTGGAATGGCTTATCCGCAAAGACGGCTGTATGCACTGTGCGGATCCGGGCTGCCTGAAGGCATGTCCGTCAGAAGGGGCTATCATTCAGTATGCCAACGGCATCGTCGACTTCCAGTCCGAACAGTGCATCGGCTGCGGCTACTGCATCGCTGGCTGTCCGTTCGACGTACCGCGCCTGAACCCGGAAGACAACCGCGTTTACAAATGCACGCTGTGCGTTGACCGCGTCACCGTCGGCCAGGAGCCTGCATGCGTGAAAACCTGCCCAACCGGCGCGATCCACTTTGGTTCTAAAGAGGATATGAAAACGCTGGCGGCAGAGCGCGTAGGCGAGCTGAAAACCCGTGGTTACGACAACGCGGGCCTGTACGATCCGGCCGGAGTTGGCGGTACGCACGTAATGTACGTGCTGCACCACGCCGACAAGCCGAACCTGTATCACGGCCTGCCGGAGAACCCGGAAATCAGCGCCACCGTGAAGTTCTGGAAAGGCATCTGGAAACCGCTGGCAGCGGTCGGTTTTGCTGCCACCTTCGCAGCGAGCATCTTCCACTACGTCGGCGTTGGTCCGAACCGCGCGGAAGAGGAAGACGACAACCTGCATGAAGAGAAAGACGAGGTGCGCAAATGAGAAAACGTGACACCATCGTGCGCTACACCGCGCCGGAACGCATCAACCACTGGGTCACCGCCTTCTGCTTCATGCTGGCGGCGATAAGCGGGCTGGGGTTCTTCTTCCCGTCCTTCAACTGGCTGATGCAGGTACTGGGTACGCCACAGCTGGCGCGCATCCTGCACCCGTTTGTGGGCGTCATCATGTTCGCGTCGTTCATCATTATGTTTTTCCGCTACTGGCACCATAACCTAATCAATCGGGATGATATCTTTTGGGCGAAGAATATTCGTAAGATCGTCGTCAACGAGGAAGTGGGTGATACCGGGCGTTATAACTTCGGCCAGAAATGCGTATTCTGGGCGGCGATTATCTTCCTGGTCCTGTTGCTGGTGAGCGGCGTGATCATCTGGCGTCCGTACTTTGCGCCTGCTTTCTCAATCCCGGTGATCCGATTCGCGCTGATGCTGCATTCATTTGCCGCAGTGGCGTTAATTGTGGTTATCATGGTGCATATCTACGCCGCCCTTTGGGTGAAAGGCACCATTACCGCGATGGTGGAAGGATGGGTAACCAGTACGTGGGCGAAGAAACATCACCCACGCTGGTACCGTGAAGTCCGCCAGAAACAGGAAAAGTCATCTGAATGAGTATTCGCATAATCCCGCAAGATGAGCTGGGGTCGAGCGAGAAACGCACGGCGGATTATATTCCGCCGTTGTTATTCCCCAGACTCAAGAACCTCTACAACCGCCGCGCAGAGCGTCTGCGCGAGCTGGCAGAGAACAACCCGCTGGGCGATTTTCTGCGCTTTGCCGCTCTGGTTGCCCACGCGCAGGAAGTGGTGCTGTACGACCACCCGCTGCAAATGGATCTGACCGCGCGCATCAAAGAAGCCAACGCGCAGGGCAAGCCGCCGCTGGACATTCACGTCCTGCCGCGCGACAAGCACTGGCAAAAGCTGCTGCATTCGCTCATTGCCGAGCTGAAGCCGGAGATGAGCGGTACCGCGCTGGCTGTCATCGAGAATCTGGAAAAAGCCTCTGACCTGGAGCTGGAAGAGATGGCGAGCGCGCTGTTTGCCTCCGACTTCGCTCTGGTCAGCAGCGATAAAGCGCCGTTTATCTGGGCTGCGCTGTCGCTCTACTGGGCGCAAATGGCAAGCCTGATCCCCGGTAAAGCCCGCGCCGAATACGGCGAGGCGCGCCAGTTCTGCCCGGTCTGCGGCTCCATGCCGGTATCGAGCATGGTGCAAATCGGCACGACTCAGGGGCTGCGCTACCTGCACTGCAACCTGTGTGAAACCGAGTGGCACGTGGTGCGCATCAAGTGCAGCAACTGCGAGCAGACCCGCGATCTGAATTACTGGTCGCTGGAAAATGAAGAAGCGGCGGTGAAAGCCGAAAGCTGCGGCGACTGCGGCACTTACCTGAAGATTCTGTATCAGGAAAAAGACCCGAAAGTCGAAGCCGTGGCCGACGATCTCGCCTCGCTGATTCTGGACGCGAAGATGGAGCAGGAGGGCTTTGCCCGCAGCTCGATCAACCCGTTCCTGTTCCCGGGTGAAGGGGAGTAATTTCCTCTGACAGTGCCGGGCGGCGCGAGCTTGCCCGGCCTATAGTTGGTAAGGTGAAACGACTCCAGTAATGCCCGAAAAGTCTTTCGTGTTTCGAGAAATCAACGGACAATTTCTGCTCTGAGCTGTGGCCAGAATGATAGCATCAGGCAGTTTCATTCCATACTTCTCGCGCAGAATTACACTTCTTTCAGCGATATCTCGGGTGATATCAATAATCTCAAATACGCCCATCACTGTCGCAGTTTTCGCTTCGTGACCATGTTTGCGGGCACCCACCATGACTTCCATCCATGTGATCAGGCTAATGGCTCGATGCGAAGCTGTGCGATCAATTGCATCCGCAGCCTCAACGCGATTATTAAATAGATCAATGAGTATATTGGTATCGAACACCGCCATGTGTTCCATAATTACCACTCCTCACGCAGCTTGCGTTCATACTCAAGCCCATCTTCCTGCTGGTTTCCCCACAAGCCAAGCGCATCGCGGATAACCGATGAACTCTGCTGGTCGAGATATTGCTCAATGGCTTCCCGAAGCAATTCGGCACGAGGCCGGTTACGCAGCTGCTTCAGATTATCCAGTCGTTGAATTACGTCATCAGACAAATCGATCAGAATTCTGCCCATATCAAGATCCGCGGAAAGACTCATATATCACCTTAGTATATCACCATTGTCTATTTTTAAGGCAACATACGCTTTTATTCAGAAGGGTTAAAGCACGTAGCTATAGTTTTCCAGCTATTTGCGAAGCGCTTTCCAGATTTTTAGTACTCGACAATTTTCTTATTTTCTTTTGAATTAAACCAGGTTATAAAGCTGTATATCCATACAGTTAAAGGGGATTTTCATGGCACTGGAACAGGGTATTGCGCAGCTGGTTCAGGGATTTATCGCTGCAGGCCGGCCTTCGTCACGTCGACAGACCATTGAGGTACGACGAGCAGGGTACATTGCCAGCGCGGGGCTTGCCGGGAAGATAGAAACGCGCGTTCAGGTGGAGACGCTAGTGCTTGAGGGCCTTACCATTCGAGTATTTTCACCTCTTAATGCCCCTGAAATATTGCCTGCTGCCATCTACTATCACGGCGGATGCTTTATCAGCGGCGGCTTTGATACCCATGACAACCAACTCCGCCAGTTAGCCTGCTACGGCAATTGTCGGGTGATCGCCGTTCAGTACAGGTTAGCGCCGGAGCATACCTTCCCCGCCGCACATGACGATGCTGAAAGAGGTGCAGATCTGGTCTGGCAGTATGCGGACAAATTAGGCGTGGATAAGAATCGGCTCACCCTCTGTGGAGACAGTGCAGGAGGGCATCTGGCGCTGGTAACGGCGCTGAGGCTTAAGGTTAAAGGGCTGTGGCAACCTGTACAGCTTATTCTTATCTATCCCATGCTCGACGCCACGGCCAGCTTTGAAAGCTATGCCCTTAATGGCACGGATTATATTATCACCCGCGATACCCTGCTCAGCGGGTATGAAATGTATCTCGCAGAGACTGACCGCCAGCATCCGGAAGCCAGCCCGCTATGGCGCGATGATTTTCACGGGCTTCCGCCAGTGCACATCATTACCGCAGAGTACGATCCGCTGTGCGATGAGGGAGAAATGTTGTATCAGCATCTGACTGAGCAGGGTGTGAAATGTACTGCTCAGCGCTGGCTGGGCGTCATCCATGGCTTCTTTCAGCTTGGCGGCGTCAGCCAGTCAGCGCGAGACCTAATGCGGGATATCGCCGGGCGGTTTAAGCACGCCCGAGGTGAATGAACAGAAGATTATTCCTCCTCGTTCCCACCCTCTTCATACGCACCGAAGGGCTTCGCCGGAAGAACAATGTAGGTGCCTTCAAACACCGCACCCGGTGTTTTATCGCCAAACAGTTCAACCTGCATTTGTACGCGGGCTTTGCGGCCGCGTGCCAGGCGGTCGAGATCGCCACCCAGTGACCCCAGATCGGCCACGGCGCTCGGCTTGCCGCTTATCGGTGCGCTATAGCGAATGTGGGCATCGGCGAGAATGATGGTTCCGCCCAGATGACGCTCGCGAAGCATCAGCCAGATGAGACCCCACCCGGTGAGCGTCGCGAGGGAAAACAGACTTCCGGCAAACAGGGTGTGGTGCGGGTTCTGATTGCCGGTTTCCGGCATGGTGGTAATAAATTTTTGTCCGGTGTACTGCTGAATGCGCACGCCCATTTTTTCGCTGAGCGGAATGTGCTGATACCAGGCCTGCTGCAGCTGTCCACACCAGTCGGCGCGATGAAGAATATCATCCAGAGTGGCGATGGGTTTAATCATCAAGAAATGACGAATCGGCGTGGTTTGCGGGGTCGTGATCTCCCCCTGATTCACAAAACCGAGCTTGGCGAAGAATTCTACGGCATCTTCGCGGGCGCTACAGGTGACGCGCTTAACGCCTTCCTGACGGGCGACGGACTCAAGGGTCATCGCCATTAGCGTTCCCAGACCTTTGTCCTGAACGGAGGGATGAACCGCCATAAAGCGAATCGACGCTTCGTTATCGGCGTTGATATACAAGCGCCCGACGGCGACGAGGTTACCCTCTTCGTCCATCACCATCTGATGGTGGGCCATCGCATCCCAGGCGTCGCGTTCAGATCCTTTTGGCTGATGCAGTGGCTTGCGCAGCATTTCCCAGCGGAACTGGTAATAAGCGTCTAACTCTTCTTCCGTTTGCGGTACTCGAAGGTGATACATAGCTGTACTCTCTCTTGTTACCCGCGGCCACGCCGCCAGTTGGCTCATACCTGGAGCCAGAATGTGACGGGGCCATCGTTCACCAGCGAAACCTGCATATCTGCAGCGAATCGTCCGGTTTGCGTATTCATTTCCTGCTGGCGACAACGCTCAACAAAGTACTCGTAAAGTGCTTCCGCACGATCCGGCGCGGCGCCTTTAGAGAAGCTCGGGCGCATGCCGCGCTCGGTATCCGCTGCCAGTGTAAACTGGGAAACCACCAGCACGCTGCCGCCCGCCTGCTGGACGTTCAGGTTCATCTTGCCTTCCGCATCGCTGAAAATACGGTAGCCCAGCACGCGCTCACACAAGCGGTTGGCTTTTTGTTCGTCATCATCCTTTTCGACACCTAACAACACCAAAAGTCCTGGGCCAATTTCACCCGTCACCTCTCCCTCCACGGTGACGCTGGCACGGGTTACGCGCTGTATCAATGCAATCATGGTTGGTCTGCTTCTAATTGTTTTTCAGCTTCTGCTGCTTTTTTAAGTTCGCGGTATACACCGAGAGTGACAGTTATTTCGGCACCAAGCAAGACGATACACCAGGTCCAGTAGACCCAGACAAACAAAATGGGGATCACTGCCAGCACGCCGTAAATCAGCTGATAGGACGGAAACATGGTGATGTAGAGGGCAAACCCTTTTTTACCGAGCTCAAAAAGCAACGCCGCCACCAGCGCTCCCAAAACCGCATCTCGGTTAGGCACGCGCGTGGTCGGCACGACGCTATAGAGCAGCCAGAACGAGAGCCACGACAGGATCAGCGGAAAGATGCGAAGCACATTATCGATCACACCGTTTAAATCACTCGCCCACCGTAGGGAAAGCAGATACGAACTGATCGCCAGGCTCGCCCCGGCCAGCAACGGTCCCAGTGTGAGAATCATCCAGTACACGGCAAAGGAATAGACCTTTGGCCGCGCTTTTTTACTCCGCCAGATCGTGTTCAGCGCGTTATCGATGGCGTACATCAGCAGCAGCGCGGTAACGATAAGACCGCATGCCCCCACTGCCGTCATCTTATTGGAGTTGGCAACGAACTGCTCAATGTAGTTCTGGATGACATCCCCGGTTGCCGGAATAAAATTCGCGAAGACAAAATGGCGAAGCTGCAGGCTGACGTCCGCAAACATCGGAAAGGCCGAAAACAGGGCAAAAATGACCGCCACCAGCGGCACTAATGAGAGCAACGACACGTAGGCGAGGTTGCCCGCCAGCGTGGTCATGTTGTCCTCATCAATACGGTGCCAGAGCAGTTTCAGCCATGCCCTCAGCGGGCGAGTATGATGCGTGGCTTTTTGATGAACGGTTTTTAGCATAGCTGCTTCGCAAAGTAGTTTGGTATCGTCTCTTTTCCGGTCACCAGAATTGACGTTATACCTAACTGGTTAGCTCCCTCTATATTATCGGCGTTGTCGTCGAAAAAGACCGCATCGGCCGCGGTGAATCCCTCTGACTGCAGAACAGCCTGATAAATTCGCGCTTCAGGCTTACGCATACCCATCTCCTGCGAAAGATAGATCTTGTCGGCCGCCCCCTTAACTTCAGGGTATTCCTCAGGCCAGAACGTGGTGTGCAGACGGTTGGTATTGGACAACACAACGACCCGATGGCCCTGCTCGCGAAGCTTATGCATGATGTCGATCACTTCAGGCCTGATGGCGACAAATACTGCCTGCCAGCCGTGTGAAAACTGCTCGTAGCTCAACGGTAGATCCATCTCCTGACAGAAACGTTCAGCGAATTCTTCATCACCGATCTCGCCGCGTTCATGCTGATGGAAGGTCTCGCCCATCGCGAAATTCTGCTTCAGTGTCGCCAGCGGAACGCGACTAAAGTCGCTCCATGCACCCAGCACGCGATTAAAATCGATATCGACGATTACGTTTCCTAAATCAAAGATATAAAGCATGGTTATCTCCTGCTCGCCGTGGAGAGGTAACTGTAGCGGGAAAGATAAAGTTTGGCTATGCACGAGATTCAGCTGAGAGGGAGCAGTATGAAGAACAAAAATTTAGCAAGGAAGATGATATTGGCTTTCGGGCGATAGGCTGGGATGAGTTTTATTTAAGTGCGTTTTTCCGAAGATATACGTTTTAGTTCATTTTGCAAAAAATTATAGAAAAACGCTTCCATAAGCTTTTTCTCATCACCATATTCCGCCCAGTTTTTGCCATGGCAATCCCATTTCTCGCGGCTTTGCGAGAAATTGCAACAAGTTCACTTTACTTAAATTTACATTTAGATACAAATACTCTATTTATCTTCTTTTTTATAATGCTAAGTTTACATTACTTTACACATGGAGCTGCACTTTCGTGAAGATTAAAAAGGGATACGTCCTCAGTGCCGTTTTAATAGCAATACTCTGCGCATTCGCTATTTATTCATACAATGCCTACCAATTTAAAAAAGCCAGCAGAGATATTTTATATCAACTCTCTAGCCAATTAATTGTGAAGCAAGGGCTTGAACCAAAATCTTCAACCCACCTCGTTTTTGATACGTTATATATCGACGGAAACATATCCAAAGATGATGACAAAATCATTGTGGGACTTATCAAAAAAAACCTTATCCCTGTCAGAACAATATCGATAAACAGTGGTGGTGGTGATGTCGAAACTGCAATCAATATAGCACGAATTATTCATGATAAAGAAATTAACATTGAGGTCAGGCGATTATGCCTTTCTTCCTGTGCTAACTATCTTTTCCCAGCGGCAAAAAACAAAATCATCAACTATGGTTCGATTATTGGTTTCCATGGGTCACCTAATTCTGATGACAATAAGTTAACAACTACAGTTAACGGAGAAATCAATACAGACACAACGATAACAGATCGCATTTTCTCAGAAATAAGAAAAACGGATAAAGCATTCTACAAAGAAATAAATGTGTCATGGATGATGCCACTTTGCGGGCAAAAAGAAAATATTGGTGATCCAGACACAGGTCTGTCGACGTACAGCGAAAAGGATTTTACGCGTTTTGGCGTAAAAAACATTTCATTCACGGATGGTGAAATGGTATGGAAAAAGTCTATGGATATTATGGGTATACCTTTTGCTCACTATTGCAAGGAACATTAATAATGCGTGAACTCAATGAAAGTGAATTAAGTAACGTCAGCGGTGCAGGAATGTGGGGTTCTATCGGTAGTGCGATTGGTGGGATGTTCGGTGGTGGTAGTGCTGGTTGTAATGGCAGCTATTCTCACACCAGCACCACTAATAAAGATGGTTCTCACTCTGAAAGCACATCCTTTAGCGGTGGTTGCTCGGTTAACGTTGGTGGTAAAAGCGGTGGTTCATCAAAAGGTAATGGTGGTTCGAAAAGTGGTGGCGGCCGCCAGGGTAATGATCACGGTAGACATTAATTCCTGAATCAATATAACTCATAGCCGCTGATATTTAGCGGCTATTTCCACCCTGCAAGAGGCCAGATATGTTTCGCAAGGAAGCTATTGAATATCAGAGTACCCGGTGGGAAGGGAAAGCCGTTCTTCTGCCGGGCATCCCTTTTGCTTTTATCATATTGCTCAGCACTGTTTTTATTGCTTCCATTTCTATTTTTATTACCAAAGGTTCCTATACCCGTCGCGTCATCGTTCACGGTGAGGTAACCACTTTCCCTGGCTCAGTGAATATCTCTGCATCAATGCAGGGTACAGTCGTGAAGAGTTTTGTTAATGAAGGCGATCGCGTAAAAAAAGGTGACGCTCTCTTTCTCATTCATTCGGGTGTATCGACACAATCAGGCCTGGTTGATGAAAATAAAAAAAAGGAGATCGCACTACAGATAAACAGTATCAGCGTAATGATGGCAAATTTGAACTCTTCAAAAAAACGTACTCTCGCTGCGCTAACAACTCAAAAAGATCATTATCAGTCCAGTTTTAATACCTCATCTGGGTTACTCGTGCAGGCTGAACGGGAACTGAATCAGATTGAGAAGAACGTTAACGATTACCGTAGTTATCAGGAAAAAGGTCTGGTCACCAAAGACCAAATGAGTAGTCAAAACGCACTACTCTATCAACAGCAGAGCAATGTTTCTGACCTGGTCGCCAGAAAATCACAAGACCAGGTTCAGGTCGATACGCTCAATCAGCAGATCCAGTCCCAGGGCGCTGATTATGACCATCAGATTTACCAGCTTGAGCAACAAAAATACGAGCTGGAAAAAGAAAAGTTAAATACAGAAGCGGAAGGTAATTATGTCATCGAGGCAACAGCCGATGGCTTAATCGACTCCATCAATACGGCGCAAGGTAAGATGATCGGCGCAGGCGATGTACTGGCGCGAGTTCAGCAGAATATCCATTCACCATGCTATCTCGAAACCTGGGTTCCCGATGAAGTTCTTCCTTATCTGGCGATTGGCCAGCGCGTTAATGTCAGTTACGACGCCTTTACTTATGAAAAATTTGGTCAGTTCAGGGCATCAATATCAGCAATATCCAGGCTTCCGGCATCGAAGCCAGAACTCCTGTCAAAACAGACCATCGCACACGAATTCTATGACGATAAAAAGTCCTGGTACAAAATCATGATCAAACCTGACCTACAGTCTGTGCAAGTTCATGGAAAACAACTCTTACTGAGCCAGGGAGCCAAAGCGCAGATTTCTCTTTTCCTTGAAAAGAGACATATCTATGAGTGGTTATTATCGCCCTTTTACGAAATGAAAATGAGCGTAACGGACGCGGGTAATGAATAAACTTTATACACTTGAGACGCTGCTGCGCAAGTTGGATCTGAGGATATTTAAACGCATCCCAGTTGTCTTTCAAACTGAAGCGTCCGAATGTGGCCTGGCCTGTCTTTCAATGATATGCAGTTTTTATGGCAAGCAGGTCGATCTACTGCAACTCCGGCAACAATTCAATTTGTCATCACGTGGGGTCAACCTCCATGCGATAAAAGCAATTGCCAGTGAACTGGAGATGTCGTCACGCGCATTGTCCGTGGACCTTCAGGAATTACATGCCGTGCGTAAGCCCTGCATATTGCATTGGGATTTTAACCATTTTGTCGTACTGATTAAGGTCGATAAGAACAGCGCGGTGATCCACGACCCTGCGTTTGGACGACGGGTGATTAGCATGCCTGAATTGTCCCAACATTTTACTGGTGTTGTGCTTGAGGTATGGCCGGGAACCACTTTCTCAGTTCAAAAGAAGCAAAACAGGTTAAAAGCCTCCACGTTATTAAAGAATATCAACGGACTGATGACATCACTGGCGAAGATATTTTTCTTATCGCTGGTGATTGAGTTGATCAGCCTGCTGTTGCCTGTGGGAACACAATTAGTCACGGATAATGTCATTGCATCCGGAGATTACGGTTTACTTAATATCATCTGTCTTGGGCTGTTTATTCTGATTCTGTTACGTTTGACGGTCAGTATCATTCGCTCCTGGACCATGCTGATACTGGGAACACTCATCGACGTCCAGTGGAGTTTTAGCCTTTTTTCTCACCTTATTAAGCTACCAACCACCTTTTTTGAAAGACGCAAACTGGGGGACATTCAGTCTCGTTTCCACTCGCTTGATGTTATACGGGCCACTTTTACCACAGGTTTAACTGGTAGCATTATTGATACGCTAATGCTCATGGGTTTGCTGGTAATGATGTTTTTATACAACCTTCAGCTCAGCATGATAGTGGTCTCTTTTACCGCAATATACACCTTCATTCGGTTTGCTACCTATCGATACTATCGCCAGTTATCCGAAGAAGAGTTAATCAAGGAAGCACGTCTTAATTCTTATTTTATGGAAACCCTGTACGGTATCGCGACGATTAAGATTCAGGGGATGACTGACCTGAGAATCAATAACTGGTTTAATCTTTTTTCAGATAAGGTCAATACCGGCATTCGTTTGACGCGAATGGATCTCTTCTTTGGTGGTGTCGTCTCTTTTATCGCCGCCTGCGATCAAATTGTTATCCTGTGGGTTAGCGGCAGGCTGATGATGGATAGTCATTTAACCATCGGTATGTTTATCGCGTTTAATACCTTCAGGAGTCAGTTCTATGACCGAATAAATGCCCTGATCAACTTTATCATTCAGCTGAAGCTCATCAACTTACATAATGAACGCGTTGCCGATATTGCGCTGCAGGAAGCATCTTCTTCAACGGCCACCAGCCCGCTGCGTTTACCACACGGAGCCTTAACGCTCGAAACTCAGGATTTGACCTACCGTTATGATAACCATGCGGACCCTATATTCAGCAAACTGAATCTGACCATTCATGCCGGGGAGAGTATTGCTATTACGGGCGTATCGGGTGCAGGTAAAAGCACCTTGATGAAAGTGTTGTGCGGTTTATTCGAACCGTCGAACGGCTGCGTCCGAATTAATGGCATTGATATTAAGGAAGGTGCGAATAAGCAGGTCATTTCTTCCCAAGCTGACTCGCTGA
>NZ_JUMS01000134.1:0-56538 GCF_001059415.1 Enterobacter sp. 940_PEND | reverse complement strand
CCCCGCCGTAATCAGATGATGCGGTTGGTTTTGAGATCGCGCAGGAAGCCGCCCCAGCGACGCTCGTAGAACGGGGTGATGTGCTCGGTAATAAAGTGGCTGATGCCCTTTTCACCGTTCTTCACCTGGCAGATATCAATCGGCTCGTCGCCCGGCAGCGTGTCGGTCGCCACGCTTCCCGCCGCCTGAATGATGTCGTCGATATCGCCGTCCGCCTCAATACCAATCAGCAGCACCGGCTGCTCGTCCGCACGCTCTTTAATGGAGCAGAGAAACGCGCGTCTAACCGGTTTCAGGGTTTTGAACAGCGTCGTCAGGGAATCAATCATCTGCGCGGGCGGCTCGGCCACTTCAGACAGCAGCAGCGTTTCGCCCCCTTCCAGCACTTCCTGGGTGCTGAGCGGGTTGCCCTCTTCGCCTATCAGATGGCTGATTTCACGCGGCGTAAACTCTTTCCCGGTCGGCAGCTTCGCGTTAAGGAACAGCGTCTGGCCCAGCGTCATTTCAAACAGGGTACGCACCGGCATCACCACGAACGCCTGTTCGTCTTCTACCGCTTCCTGCAGAGCTTCCAGCGAGGTAAAGAACGGGATCACCGACGTGCCGTCGTCTTTCTCCCAGTGCAGCAAATCCAGCGCGCTGTCTTCTACAACCTGCTCACCTTCCGCCGCGGTTCCCGGCACCCAGACGGTGGATTCCAGCAGCGTGCGGAAAAATGCCGGACGGTGGGCGGGCTCGGTCGCCGCCTGCTCCAGCAGGGTTTCTAATTCGTTTTTGGTTTCGGACATAACAATTCCAGATGATGCATTTCCCCTCACCCCGGCCCTCTCCCTCAAGGGAGAGGGAGCAAACCATCCCCTCTCCCCTTGGGAGAGGGTTAGGGTGAGGGCAATAAAGATTACTCAGCCGTCAGCAGGTTCGCCACGGTACGCACGCCCAGACCGGTCGCGCCAGCGGACCACTGCTCAACCGCCGCTTTACGGTAGGTTGCGGAGCAGTCGATGTGCAGCCAGCCTTCGTGATAATTCTCAACGAAGTGGGACAGGAAGCCTGCCGCCGTGCTTGCACCCGCAGGGTACGCCGCGCTCGCCGTGTTGTTCAGCTCGGCAAAGTTGGACGGCAGCTGGCTGCGGTGGAACTCGGCCAGCGGCAGACGCCAGAACGGTTCGTTTTCGGCAGCAGCGCTTGCCAGCAGGCGAGCGGCCAGCTTGTCGTCAAAGCTGAACAGCGCGTGGTAGTCGTTGCCCAGAGCGGTTTTTGCCGCGCCGGTCAGGGTCGCCATGTCGATAATCAGCTCTGGCTTCTGCGCAGACGCGTCGATCAGGCCATCGGCCAGCACCAGGCGGCCTTCGGCGTCGGTGTTCATCACTTCGACGTTTTTGCCGTTGCGATAGCGAATGATGTCGCCCAGCTTGAAGGCGTTACCGCTCACCATGTTGTCCGCGCAGCACAGATACAGCTTCACGCGCTTGTTCAGACCGCGGGTGATGGCGAACGCCAGCGCGCCGGTGATAGTTGCCGCGCCGCCCATGTCGGACTTCATGGAGTCCATGAACGCGCTCTGCTTCAGGCTGTAGCCGCCGGTATCGAAGGTGATACCTTTACCCACCAGGCAGGCAAAGACCGGCGCCGCTTTATCGCCGGTTGGGTTGTAATCCAGCGCCAGCAGGACCGGAGGACGCTCAGAACCACGGCCCACGGTGTGGATACCCATGTAATTCTGCTCGCGCAGATCTTCACCTTTGGTAATGCGGTAGGACATCTTGTCGCCCGCCACGCCGCACAGCAGGTCAACCGCGCGCTGCGCCAGCTGCTCAGGACCAAGCTCTTCCGCCGGGGCGTTGATGGTGTCACGCACCCAGTCGATGATTTGCAGGCGGCTTTCCAGCTCTTTTTGACCGGCAGCGTCAAGGTTTGCCCACTCAATTTTGCGGGTGCCTTTCGGCCCTTTGTAGCCAGCCCAGAATGCCCAGCTGCGGTCGGTGTCCCAGCCTTCGCCTTCCAGGGACACATGCTTAATGCCCAGGCCGTCAATTTTACGCGCGGCGCGCTGGATCAGGCCCAAATCATCGTTGCCCGTCAGGTGCAGGGTAATGCCGTCGTTGTTGATGCTGTAGGTGGCTTTCTCGCCCCAGCGCGCATCGGCTGGCTGCGTAGAGAGCGTAATCTTCATCGCTTCGGTCATTTTATTTATCCTTATTAGCAAACGGGCCGCCTGAAGGCAGCCCATAGAGTCTCTTTCCACTAAATGATTCGCGTTGCAGGAAGGCGGCAAGCGAGTGAATCCCCGGGAGCAGAGATAACTCTGTGACCGGGGTGAACAAGCGCAGCCAACGCATCGGCAACGTGAAGCATGACGTGGAAATTATTCTGCTTCATCTAACCAGACTAACAGAATCGCCTCCAGAATTTTTTCATTGGATGCGTTTGGATCGTCGTCGAAATCCTCTAAATCGCAGATCCACTGGTGCATGTCGGTGAATCGTACGGTCTTCGGATCGAGATCCGGGTTCGCGTCGTAGAGCGCTTCGCCGATTTCGCGGCTGTCTGTCCACTTAAGTCCCATATCAATGCTCGCGTGCGTGGTTGATGGTGTAGCGTGGGAATTCCACGACCAGATCTTCATCGGTCACCGCGGCCTGGCAGCTCAGGCGGCTGTCAGGCTCCAGACCCCATGCTTTATCCAGCATGTCGTCTTCGTCTTCGGTGCTCTCGGCGAGAGAGTCGAAACCTTCACGCACGATGCAGTGGCAGGTGGTGCAGGCACAGGATTTTTCACAGGCGTGTTCCACTTCGATACCTGCACGCAGGGCAACATCGAGAATGGTTTCACCGGTCTTCGCTTCCAGAACAGCGCCATCCGGACAGAGGTCCGCATGAGGCAAAATAACAATCTTTGGCATATTAAACCTCGTCCACGGACTGGCCTTTCAGCGCGACGCGGACAGATTTGTCCATGCGGCGAGCAGCAAAGTCCTGGGTTTGTTTATCAACGTTTTTAATGGCTTCTTCTATTGCGTCAGCGTCATTGCCTTCTGCTACTGCGCTTAAGCGCGCGGCAGCCTCGTCAATCACCTGGCGCTCAGCGGCGCTTAACAGCGCGGCATCGGCAGCGAGCGCGCCGTTCAGGCTTTCCAGCACGCGGGCGGCTTCAACTTTCTGTTCAGCCAGCATACGCGCCTTCACATCCTGCTCGGCGTAGCTCATTGAGTCCTGAATCATGGAGGCGATTTCGCCATCGGTCAGGCCGTAGGACGGCTTCACCTGAATGGACGATTCCACGCCGGTGGATTTTTCCATCGCCGTGACGCTCAGCATACCGTCGGCATCCACCTGGAAGGTAACGCGAATATGCGCCCCGCCCGCAGGCAGCGCCGGGATGCCGCGCAGCGCAAAGCGCGCCAGAGAGCGGCAGTCCTGCACCAGCTCGCGCTCGCCCTGCATTACGTGGATGGACATCGCGGTCTGACCGTCTTTGAAGGTCGTGAACTCCTGCGCGCGCGCCACCGGAATAGTGGTGTTACGCGGGATCACTTTCTCTACCAGGCCGCCCATGGTTTCTAACCCGAGCGACAGCGGGATGACGTCCAGCAGCAGCATTTCGCTGTCCGGCTTGTTGCCGACCAGAATATCGGCCTGGATAGCGGCGCCCACGGCAACCACTTTGTCCGGATCGATGGAGGTCAGCGGCGTGCGGCCAAAGAATTCGCCCACGCGCTCGCGCACCAGCGGCACGCGGGTCGAACCGCCCACCATGACCACTTCCAGCACCTCGTTCGCCTCAACGCCCGCATCTTTCAGTGCGCGACGGCAGGCCAGCAGGGTGCGTTTCACCAGCGGGGCAATCAGATCGCTGAACTGGTCGCGGGCGATCTCACCCTGCCAGCCCGCAACATTTACGGTAACCGTCTGCGCATCGCTAAGGGCGATTTTAGCGTCGATGGCCGCATCCAGCAGTTCACGCTGCACGCGCGCATCGCTGCGATCGCTGATGCCCGCCTGCTCGCGAATGTAATCCGCCAGCAGATGGTCGAAGTCATCGCCGCCCAGTGCGGAATCCCCGCCGGTCGCCAGCACTTCAAATACCCCGCGGCTTAAGCGCAGGATCGAGATATCAAAGGTACCGCCGCCGAGATCGTAAACCGCAATGACCCCTTCCTGACCGGAGTCGAGGCCGTAGGCAATCGCCGCCGCCGTCGGTTCGTTCAGCAGGCGCAGCACGTGCAGGCCCGCCAGACGCGCAGCGTCTTTGGTGCCCTGACGCTGTGCATCGTCAAAATAGGCCGGAACGGTGATGACTACGCCGTCCAGATCGCCGCCGAGCGTCGCCGTAGCGCGCGCGGCCAGCGCTTTGAGGATGTCGGAGGAAACGCGAATCGGGTTCAGCAGACCGGCCGCGGTCGCAATCATCGGCAGGCCGTTTTCACTGGCCTGCAGCTGATACGGCAGATGCGGATAGCGGGTCTGAATATCGGCCAGCGAGCGGCCCATCATGCGCTTTACGGAGCTGATGGTGTTGGCCGGATCGCGCGCGGCGTTGGCGCGGGCGTCATAGCCGACCGCGTGACCCTGCTGCTGGTAGTGGACCACGGAAGGCAGCAGATGGCGGCCCTGCTCGTCGGCCAGCGTTTCCGCCTGGCCGCTGCGCACGGTCGCCACGAGGGAATTGGTGGTGCCCAGATCGATACCCACCGCAAGACGACGCTGGTGCGGTGCGGCACTTAAGCCAGGCTCACTAATTTGTAATAAGGCCATAATTGCTTCCGAAATTAAAAATCGAGCAGCTTTTCTTCGAGTTGTTCAGCACTGCTTCGCAGTTTATCGAGAAAACGGAGTTTGCGCACAGTGTCTGCCGCCGCGTCCCAGGTCTCGTTGTTCAGTTGCTCCACCATCTGCTGATGGCGGGTATCGAACATGCCCTTCACGCGCGTGATGAAGCTTTCCAGACGCGCTTCGTCTTTGGCCTGTTCAATCTCATCCAGCTCTTCGCGAAGCTCCAGCTGTTCCATCAGAAACGCGGTGTCGCGCACGGTATGCTGTTCGCTCGCCAGATCGAAACCGTGGAGCGAGAGCAGATATTCTGCACGCGCCAGCGGATGGCGCAGCGTCTGCCAGGCCTGGTTGATGGTCGCAGAGTGCGATACCGCAGCCAGCTGTTCTGCCTGAGTACCACTGGCGAATTTATCCGGATGATACTGACGCTGAAGATCCTGAAAACGGATCGTCAGCGCCTGGAGATCAATCGGGTATTGAACGGGTAGTCCGAAGAGAGTGAAATAATCCATAACAATCTCAGGGGTAGCCTGTTAGAACAAACCCCACGCGCAGCGGGTAAGCCACGGTGGGGTTTCGGATGACGCGCGGTTAAACGTGGAAGCTTTCGCCGCAACCACACTCGTCTTTGACGTTCGGGTTCGTGAATTTGAACCCTTCGTTCAGGCCTTCTTTAACGAAGTCCAGCTGAGTGCCGTTGAGGAATTGCAGGCTTTTGCCATCGACCACCACCTTCACGCCCTTGTCTTCAAACACGGTATCATCAGACGCCGGTTCATCAACAAACTCCAGTACGTAAGCCATACCAGAACAGCCGGAGGTACGTACGCCCAGTCGCAGGCCAAAGCCTTTACCACGGTTCGCCAGAAAAGAGCTTACTCGCGCGGCAGCGCTGTCGCTAAGGGTAATCGACATACTCAAACCTCAATTATTTTGCTTCACGTTTGCTTTTATAGTCCGCAATGGCGGCTTTGATCGCGTCTTCTGCCAGAATTGAACAGTGAATTTTCACCGGTGGCAGTTCGAGTTCTTCAGCAATATCGGTGTTCTTGATTGCCTGTGCTTCGTCCAGGGACTTGCCCTTCACCCATTCGGTGACCAGGGAGCTGGACGCGATAGCAGAACCGCAGCCGTAGGTCTTGAAGCGCGCGTCTTCAATGATACCTTCATTGTTGACTTTAATCTGCAACTTCATCACGTCGCCACACGCCGGTGCGCCAACCATGCCGCTACCGACAGATTCGTCGCTGTTGTCAAAAGAGCCAACGTTGCGCGGGTTCTCGTAATGATCGATGACTTTTTCGCTGTATGCCATGATTGAATTCTCCTTATGTACCGATTAGTGATGTGACCATTCAATGCTGTTCAGATCCACGCCCTGCTTGAACATTTCCCACAGTGGAGAAAGGTCGCGCAGACGGCCGATGGAGTTGCGAACCAGCTTGATGGTGTAGTCAATCTCTTCTTCGGTAGTGAAACGACCTAAAGAGAAACGGATAGAGCTGTGTGCCAGCTCGTCGGTCATGCCCAGCGCGCGCAGCACGTAGGATGGCTCCAGGCTTGCAGACGTACAGGCAGAACCGGAAGAAACGGCCAGGTCTTTCAGCGCCATGATCAGCGATTCGCCTTCAACATAGTTGAAGCTGACGTTGAGGATGTTCGGTGCGCCCTGCTCGAGATCGCCGTTCAGATACACTTCTTCCATATCTTTCACGCCGTCCCACAGACGGTTACGCAGCGTGCGCAGGCGCGCCATCTCGGTTTCCATCTCTTCTTTTGCAATGCGGTACGCTTCGCCCATGCCCACGATCTGGTGAACAGGCAGAGTGCCGGAACGCATGCCGCGCTCGTGACCGCCGCCGTGCATCTGTGCTTCGATGCGGATACGCGGTTTACGACGAACGTACAGCGCGCCGATCCCTTTCGGGCCATAAATTTTGTGGCCGGAGAAGGACATCAGGTCCACTTTCAGCTGGCTCAGATCGATAGGCAGTTTGCCCACGCTCTGGGTCGCGTCAACGTGATAGATGATACCGCGCGCGCGGCACATTTCGCCGATGGTTGCGATGTCCTGAACGACGCCGATTTCGTTGTTAACGTGCATGATGGAAACCAGAATGGTGTCATCACGCATGGCCGCTTCGAGCTCTTTCAGGTCGATGATCCCGTTGCTCTGTGGCGCCAGGTAAGTCACTTCGTACCCTTCACGCTCCAGCTGGCGGCAGGTATCCAGCACGGCTTTGTGTTCGGTTTTGCTGGTGATGATGTGCTTGCCTTTTTTCTGATAAAAGTTGGCTGCACCTTTGATCGCCAGGTTGTCGGATTCGGTCGCACCGGAGGTGAATACAATCTCACGCGGGTCGGCACCCACCAGGTCGGCAATCTGATTACGGGCGATATCAACCGCCTCTTCAGCATGCCAGCCAAAACGGTGTGAACGGGAAGCTGGGTTACCAAAGTTTCCGTCCAGGGTCAGACACTGCATCATTTTCTCGGCAACACGCGGGTCCACCGGCGTGGTTGCGGAGTAATCGAGATAAATCGGTAATTTCATTGCTCTTTAAACTCCGTACATCGCTTCAATGCAAGGAATCAGGCAACCGGCTGGATGTACGACCGAGTACGCGGGGCGTGACCGCCCCGGCCTGATTCTGAAATCTTTATCGTTTTATTACGCGCGCAGTTTGACGTCGATAGCGTCCTGCGCGCGGGTGCTGCGTTGGGAATCCTGACCGTGCTGACGACCAGAGACATCCAGAACTTCCTGGTTATTCACCAGCTCACCGAGGGTGATGTTGTTCAGGAAGCCGGTCAAACGGTCGCTCAGATCGCGCCACAGCGCGTGGGTCAGGCACTTATCGCCGCCCTGGCAGCCGCCTTTCCCCTGGCAACGGGTCGCGTCAACGGATTCGTCAACTGCGCTAATCACTTCACCAACTGCAATACTGCCCGCGTCTTTACCCAGCAGATAACCACCGCCTGGGCCACGAACGCTGGAAACCAGTCCATTTTTACGCAGTCTGGAGAACAGCTGTTCCAGGTAAGAGAGGGAGATCCCTTGTCGTTCAGAAATATCAGCCAACGGAACCGGGCCCGCTTCGGAGTTGAGCGCAACGTCCAGCATCGCGGTCACGGCATAACGCCCTTTAGATGTCAGTCTCATGTCTTACTTAACCTCAAACTCGCCCCTGCCCGGGGTTTTTTATTGTAAAATGGGGGTATTGCATAGCAGGGCCAAGTCTGACATTCCTGACTAAAATGGTCAACTATTTACTTGACTGTTTTAGTCAGGTATTTAACGTTCCGTGCCTTCATAACCCAGGTGCGGTCTGATGCCCTCACCCTAGCCCTTTCCCGCGGGGAGAGGGGGAAATCGACACTACTCTTTATTCTTCTGCTCAATCGACGCCAGAATCCCGCGCAGGATGTTCAGCTCCTGGCTTTCCGGGCGAGCGCGGGTAAACATACGGCGCAGCTTGTTCATCACCTGGCCCGGGTGGCCTTCACGAATAAAGCCGGTTGAGAGCAGCGTCTGCTCCAGGTGACCGTAGAAGCGCTCAAGGTCGTCCACCAGCGGGTAGACCGTCTCTTCTTTAGGCTCTACCTGTTTCTCCTGCGTCGCCAGCCACGCCATACGCACCTCATAGGCGATAACCTGCACCGCCATCGCCAGGTTCAGCGAGCTGTATTCCGGGTTCGCCGCGATGGCGACGTGATAGTGGCACTTCTGCAGCTCGTCGTTGGTCAGGCCAACGCGCTCGCGGCCAAACACCAGCGCAACCGGTGCCTGCTCCGCTTCTGAGACGCTTTTCAGGCCGCATTCGCGCGGATCCAGCATCGGCCACGGCAGCGTGCGTGAACGCGCGCTGGTCCCGACAACGAGGCTGCAGCCGGCCAGCGCTTCGTCAAGGGTATCGACGATCTGGGCGTTGCCGATCACGTCGCTGGCACCGGCCGCCAGGGCGATAGCCTGCGAGTCAGGTTTCACCAGCGGATTAACCAGCCACAGGTTCGTTAAGCCCATGGTTTTCATAGCGCGGGCAACGGAGCCCATGTTGCCGGTGTGCGATGTTTCGACCAGCACGATTCGAATGTTTTGCAGCATAATTTTTAATGTCTGAATTCAGCGTCTGAAGAATATTCCGGCATATTATCATAAACGGGAGACATAATCCGATCCCACTGCTATACTCTGCGCCGATTTTCCTGTTCTTTAACATCCAGTGAGAGAGACCGATGCATCCGATGCTGACCATCGCCGTGCGCGCAGCGCGCAAGGCGGGTAATGTAATTGCCAAACACTACGAAACGCCAGACTCCGTAGAAACCAGCCAGAAAGGCAGCAATGATTTCGTG
The DNA here is from genome assembly GCF_001059415.1 of Enterobacter sp. 940_PEND. Classification (NCBI taxonomy): domain Bacteria; kingdom Pseudomonadati; phylum Pseudomonadota; class Gammaproteobacteria; order Enterobacterales; family Enterobacteriaceae; genus Enterobacter; species Enterobacter sp. 940_PEND. Next base: position 47,409 of record NZ_JUMS01000134.1, on the reverse strand, counting down.
ACTAACGTCGATAAAGCCGCAGAAGCGATTATTATCGAAACGATCCGCAAATCTTACCCGCAGCACACCATCATCACCGAGGAAAGCGGTGAACATGAAGGTACCGATCAGGATGTTCAATGGGTTATCGATCCACTGGATGGCACCACCAACTTTGTTAAACGCCTGCCACACTTCTCTGTGTCTATCGCAGTACGCATTAAAGGCCGTACTGAAGTCGCCGTTGTTTACGATCCAATGCGTAATGAACTGTTCACCGCTACCCGCGGTCAGGGCGCACAGCTGAACGGCTACCGTCTGCGCTGCAGCAACGCACGCGATCTGGACGGCACCATCCTGGCGACCGGTTTTCCGTTCAAGGCGAAACAGCACGCGACCACCTATATGAATATCCTGGGCAAACTGTTTACCGAATGCGCTGACTTCCGCCGCACCGGTTCTGCCGCGCTGGATCTGGCCTACGTGGCGACCGGCCGCGTTGACGGTTACTTCGAGCTGTCTCTGAAGCCGTGGGACTTTGCTGCGGGCGAGCTGATCGCACGTGAAGCAGGCGCCATCGTATGTGATTTCACCGGCGGCCATAACTATATGTCTACCGGCAACGTCGTTGCAGGTAACCCACGCGTTGTTAAAGCCATGCTGGCAAACATGCGTGATGAACTGAGCGATGCGCTGAAGCGTTAATCCAGTTAGTTAAGCCCGGTGGCGCTACGCTTACCGGGCCTACAAAATCCCTCAGTACGCTAGAAAGGCCGCAATCCCCTTCCCACCGGCACCGCGCTCATCCACATCGTCACCGCCGCCACCAGCAGAATCACTCCGCCCGCCAGCGCAAGCGTTGTCCACCCTACCTGCCGCCACAGCACCGGCGTTTTATTGCCGCTGAGTCTGACCGCCAGCTGACGGAAGCTGTGAACCAGCAGCGCTAAAGACGAAATGGTGAGAGACGTTCCTGCCGCCATCGCCAGCGCAGAGAGCATTCCCCAGCCAAACACGCCAATCACCTTACTGAACAGCAGCACCATGATGGCCCCCGAACACGGGCGCATGCCCATCGAGAGAACAATCATCAGCCGCGCGCGCCAGTCGTCGCCGTTCTGCAACTGTTCCTGCGTGGGCAAATGCTGATGCCCGCAGCCGCAGTTTTCATCATGAACGTGGTGCGGCGTAAAGGATTTGAACGTTGGCTTTCGCAGCAGCACGCGCAGCTTTTTCAGCGCCCGCCAGCAGAGGATCACCCCCAGCACGCCAACCAGCGCGTAGCTCCCCTTCTCCAGCCAGAAACTGCTCATGTGCAGCTGGCGCGCGGGAAGCTGCAACAGCGAAAGGACGACAACGACGAGCGCAATCGCCACGCTGCCCTGAAGCAGCGAGGAGGCCAGCGTCAGCCCGATACTCGATTTCAGCTTTGATGGATGGGTGGCGAGCCAGGTCGCGATCACGATTTTGCCGTGCCCCGGCCCCAGCGCGTGCAGAACGCCATAGATAAAGCTGAACGCCAGCAGGGATCCGCCCGCTTTGGTCGGGTTCTCCGCCACCGCCTTCAGCAGACCGCTCATCTGCTGGTTGACCTCACGCTGCCAGACAATACTTTTCATCATCACCTGCGGCCAGGCCTGCCATAGCCAGAGCGAACCGCAAACGGCTAGCAGGAGAAAGAGCGCCAGCGGCCAGAGGTGCAGCCAGCGGCGCGGTTTCCGAACCGGAGAAGAGATCACTGACATTGTAACGTCACCTCCTGCGCGAACTGTTTACCCAACTCCATGTTCTCAGGGGGGGCATCTTCTTTATCAAGCGAGATCGCAAAGTTCAGCGTCTCTTCGCTGGGTTTCGGGGTGTGCACGCCAATTTTGCAGTTTTTTTGCAGAGCGTCCGGCAGCCGTACGTCGCCGTCTTTGTCATAGCGCATGTCGACATAGTAGGTAGGATCAAAGGTAGAAAAGCGGTACGTTTGCCCCGCCAGCGGCTGCGGATGCGCCAGCGGAAGCACAAACGTCAGCACCGCCTGATGCCCGTCACGCGTCATACCGTATTCCGTTGGCCGGTTCAGAAATTTGACCTTCTGCCCGTTGTGCCAGAATTCCGTGAAGTAGTGCTGGCCGAGCACGTTAGCCATCACTTCCGCCGCCAGCTTTTTCCAGATTTCATCGCCGGGCTTCGCGTTTCCCGCATCATAGAGCAGATCGGCCGAGGTGATTTCATCCATCGTCCAGCGCATCTTCAGGCCGCTCAGCTGCGTGCCGTCGGTAACCAGCTCGGTCTGGAGGTCAATAAAACTGTGAGGGTGTGCGCTGGCGGTGAAGCTGATAACCGCCAAAAATAACGCCATCGCACTTTGTTTAACTGTTTGCATCAATTCCTCACGTCAAAAATTCTGTGATGTTCCCCAGCAATCCTGAGTGAAAGGCCTGCCGGCGCGCTTTTCAGCGCTCATCCTTTAGCTATTCTTATCAAACATTCACACTGGATACCCGACAGATGATGACGACGCTTGAAATTCCATCTGTGCTTTCCAGTTCGCAGCGCCGCTGCCAGGTGCTTTTGATGCTTTACCTGCCCGATGCTGCCGTCACCGCACAGAGCATAATTGCTGCCAACGGGGTGGACGACGCGATGGCACGGCAAGATATAGCCGAGACGCGCGATGAAATCCAGCGCTATCACCGGCTGGACATCGTCACGCACCACGACGGCAGCTACCGGATTGAAGGCACAGCCCTGAATCAGCGTTTATGCCTGCTGCACTGGCTGCGCCGGGCGCTGCGGCTTTGCCCGCAGTTTGTCTCGCACCAGTTTACCCCCGCATTAAAAACCGCGCTTAAACAACACGGCATTGCGCGGCCGCTTTACGATGATGCGAACCTGCGGGCGCTGATCGGCTTCTGCTCCCGCAAGCTGCAGCGCCAGTTTGAATGCCGCGACGTCCAGTTTTTACAGCTCTATCTGCAATACTGTCTTATTCAGCATCAGCTCGGGAATACGCCGCAGTTTTCTCACGTTCAGCGCAGCTGGACCCAGTCGAGAGGGGAGTACTTTACGGCCCAGGAGATCGTGCGTCACTGGAGACGTCGCGTGCCGCAGGGTGCGCACGGGGATGAACAGCTGTTTCTGGCCCTGCTGTTTATGATGCTCCGCACGCCCGATCCGGTGCTCGATAAACACCAGCAGGATCAGCGCTTGCGTCGGGCCATCGTGCGCATGGTCGCTCGTTTTCGCTCGCAGACCGGGATGAACTTCAGCGATGAGCAAGGGCTGACCGATCAGCTATATATCCATCTGGCTCAGGCGCTGGACCGCTCGCTGTTTGAGATCGGCATCGACAATAGCCTGCCGGAGGAGATCCATCGCCTTTATCCCCGGCTCTTACGCACCACAAAGGAAGCGCTGTTTGAGCTGGAGGCGGAGTTTGGGCTGCGTTTTTCAGATGAAGAGATGAGTCTTGTCGCGGTGATTTTCGGTGCCTGGCTGATGCAGGAGACCGATCTGCACGAAAAACAGGTGATCCTGCTGACGGGAGACGATAAAGCCACCGAGGACCTGATTGAACAGCAGCTTCGCGAGCTGACGCTGCTGCCGCTCAACATTCGCTATCTGACGCTGCAGGCTTTCCAGAAAGAGGGGGCACCGCGCGAAGCCGCGCTGGTTATCACCCCCTACCCTACCGTCCTGCCGCTGTTCTCGCCGCCGCTGATACATGCCGTTGAGACATTGAACGCGCAGCAGCAAGAACATATTCGCGCCATGCTGGAATCATAGCGAGGCGCGAGCGGCCACTTTAGGACGAACAACGATGGCGGGTAAGGCGACCAGCGCCATCACCCAGAAGACCCCATGCCCCAGATGCTGGTAGAGGAACCCCGCAAAGACCGTCATGATCGCGATACTGCCCCCCATCGCGACCGCCGAATAGACGGCCTGCAGGCGAATAACGTCTCCGCCCTCGCGCGCTGCGATATAGCGCATGGCCGCCAGATGGCACACGGTAAAGGTGCCGCAGTGAAGGATTTGCGCCACTATCAGCCACGGCAGATCGGTCGTCCAGCCCATAATCCCCCAGCGCGCCACGCCGCACACGGCGGAAAGCAGCAGCAGGTCTCGCGCGCCAAAGCGGCGGAACAGCTTCTTGCTCAGGGCGAAGATAATGACTTCGGCCACTACCCCCAGCGACCACAGATAGCCCACTGCGGAAGCAGAGTATCCCGCCCCCTGCCAGTAGATGGCGCTGAAGCCATAGTACGCCGCATGCGCCCCCTGAAGCAGACAGACACACGCCAGAAAACGCCAGCTCTGGGCCACCAGGCTCCGCCAGGCGGGCCAGCCTGCGCTCTCCTGATGGCGGCTTTCCCCTTGCGGCATCACCGACGGACGCAGCAGCATGCCCAGCAGCATTGAGGCAATACCGATACTCAGCAGGGCGAGAATGGCGCGGTAATCGTAAAGGCTGACCAGTTTGCCCACCAGCGCGGAACCTATCACAAAGGCAATAGAGCCCCACAGGCGCACGCGGCCATAGTCCATGGTGATCTGCTTTTGCCAGGTGTTCGCCAGGGCATCCGTTAGCGGCACCAGCGGTGAGAAGAACAGGTTAAAGCCGACCATCACCACCATCAGCCAGGCAAACTGGTGGCTGACCCAGAAGCAGGCAACAAAGACCAGCGTCAGCAGAGCAAGAATACGCACGGCCTTGATCAGCAAGGAGGGATCGCTGACGCGCGGGGCAATCAGCAGGCTGCCGAGGAAACGCGCCACCAGCCCGGCCCCCAGCAGGACACCGATGGTCTCAGGAGTCAGGCCGATACCCTTGAGCCAGACGCTCCAGAAAGGAAGAAAAATACCGTAGCTAAAAAAATAGGTGAAATAACTGAGCGCCAGCCAGCGCGTGGAATGCAAGACCATGAATCCCTCCCGAAATCGAGGCCATAGTCTGGCGTTAAATCAAAGCCTGCGCAAGCAACTATTAACAAGTGAATAACACGCACATTTTACAGGGCCATGGCGGCCCTGCGAAACGTCTAGCGTACAAAAACCTGATTAATGCGTTTGGAAACCAGGAAGTAGGGGATCCAGATCGATGCGCCAACAATGGAGGAAAGCGCATTGCGAATATCAGCCGTATCCAGCCTTGCGTCGAAGAGCCAGGCAGGTATGCCCATAAAATAGAGCACAGAGACAACGCCCATTAAATAGTAGGGAATGATGATCTTACGGATACCCGACTTTCTTTTAAAGAAATACCAGCCTGCGGCCGCGGTCAGTGCCACATCAATTATCATTACCGCGATACCCACGGCCCCAAACAGGTTAATTCCCCCTGACTGGAAAAAGTGGAACATCGCCGCAAAGTAATTCCATGCTCCAATAGGCGTCATGATGAGGTTAATCACCAGGCCCGCCGCCGGGAGATAAAGCAGCCCGTTAATTTTCTTTTCGTCTGCACGCTCACACTGATTACACAGCCCGGATTCTTTATTTGCCTCTTCTTGCTGACATGATATGCACTGCATAAATTTCCCTTGCCAAAGAAAAGAGACAATTTTACACGAAGTCTGAATTTAACATCACGCGAACGCCTGATTTATGAAGAAAAGCTGAATGGAAGACTATGGATTTGTGTATTAATTTTAGATTGGGTCCCCTGAAAAATGAGCCAGCTATGAACACTCTACGTTATTTAGATTTCGGTCAGTCACGTCACCTGCTGCTGCTGATTGGCCGCATCGCGCTTGTCGTGCTGTTTATTATCTTTGGTTATCCAAAACTGACGGGGTTTAGCGGCACCGTACAATATATGACCTCGCTGGGTGCGCCGATGCCCATGCTGGCGGCCATTATTGCGGTGGTAATGGAAGTGCCTGCCGCTATCCTGATCGTCCTGGGCTTTTTCACCCGTCCTCTCGCGGTACTGTTTGTATTCTATACCCTCGGAACCGCGGTGATTGGGCACCACTACTGGGATATGACAGGTGATGCGGTCGTGCCGAATATGATTAACTTCTATAAGAACGTCAGTATTGCTGGCGCCTTTATTTTGCTTGCGATTGTCGGACCTGGAGCCATTTCCCTCGACCGGCGTTAAGCCATAAAAAAAGGCCGCAAGCGCGGCCTTTTTTATTTCTGCCAGGCAGAGGAATTATGCGTAAACCGGGAAGCGTGCGCAGATATCCAGAACTTTACCTTTGACGCGCTCGATAACCGCTTCGTCATTGATGTTGTCCAGAACGTCACACATCCAGCCAGCCAACTCTTTCACTTCCGCTTCTTTAAAGCCGCGGCGAGTTACGGCCGGAGAACCGATACGGATACCGGAGGTCACGAACGGGCTCTTCGGATCGTTTGGCACGCTGTTTTTGTTCACGGTGATGTTGGCGCGGCCCAGGGCTGCGTCAGCTTCTTTACCGGTCAGGTTCTTATCAACCAGATCCAGCAGGAACAGGTGGTTTTCAGTACCGCCGGATACCACTTTGTAGCCACGGTTCAGGAACACTTCCACCATCGCTTTGGCATTCTTAGCAACCTGCTGCTGATAAACCTTGAACTCAGGCTCCATCGCTTCTTTCAGCGCGACCGCTTTTGCCGCGATAACGTGCATCAGCGGGCCGCCCTGCGCGCTTGGGAATACAGCGGAGTTCAGTTTTTTGTACAGCTCTTCGTCACCGCCTTTCGCCAGGATCAGGCCACCGCGTGGACCCGCCAGAGTTTTGTGGGTGGTGGTGGTCACAACGTGAGCGTGTGGAACCGGGTTCGGGTAAACGCCAGCGGCAATCAGGCCCGCAACGTGCGCCATGTCGACGAACAGGTAAGCACCGATGCTGTCCGCGATTTCACGCATTTTTGCCCAGTCAACGATACCGGAGTAAGCAGAGAAGCCACCGATGATCATCTTCGGTTTGTGCTCTTTAGCCTGCTTCGCCATGTCTTCGTAGTCAATTTTACCGGACTCATCAATACCGTAAGGGATGATGTTGTACAGTTTGCCGGAGAAGTTAACCGGGGAGCCGTGAGTCAGGTGGCCGCCCTGCGCCAGGTTCATACCCAGAACGGTATCGCCCGGCTGCAGCAGCGCGGTGTAGACCGCGAAGTTAGCCTGAGAGCCAGAGTGCGGCTGCACGTTTGCGTAGTCAGCGCCAAAGAGTTCTTTCGCACGGTCGATAGCCAGCTGCTCAACGATATCAACGTACTCGCAACCACCGTAATAGCGCTTGCCCGGGTAACCTTCAGCATATTTGTTAGTTAGCTGAGAACCCTGCGCCTGCATGACGCGCGGGCTGGTGTAGTTTTCGGAGGCGATCAGTTCGATGTGCTCTTCCTGACGTACTTTTTCCTGCTCCATAGCCTGCCACAGTTCGGCATCATAATCGGCAATGTTCATTTCACGCTTTAACATCCGCATCTCCTGACTCAGCTAACAAGTAAATTTTGGCCTGAAAAGGCAGTCCTGTTGGACGACGGGCAACAGTATAACTGATTAGTTCTGTGATAACAGGTCTTGACAAACGATTTTACGCAAACGTTTTCCTACCCGCCACGCAAGGGTTTGAGGAATAAAGCTCTCGCTCTTTCCAGCGGATTTCTTTTCAGGTTTGTGATGCATATTTTTCATCTTGCAAAGAACCATTTACAACGCAGGGGTATTTTTTATAAGATGCATTTAAAATACATCATTAAAGTCACATCAGAAGGATGCGCTCATGCTCGACGCTCAAACCATCGCTACCGTTAAAGCCACCATTCCCCTGCTGGTGGAAACCGGCCCTAAACTCACCGCCCATTTCTACGATCGCATGTTCACGCACAACCCGGAGCTCAAGGAAATTTTCAACATGAGCAACCAGCGTAACGGCGATCAGCGCGAAGCGCTTTTCAACGCCATCGCGGCCTACGCCAGCAATATTGAAAACCTGGCGGCACTGCTGCCCGCGGTGGAAAAAATCGCGCAGAAGCACACCAGCTTCCAGATCCAGCCCGAGCAGTACAACATTGTGGGTGGCCACCTGCTGGCAACGCTGGACGAGATGTTCAGCCCGGGCCAGGAGGTGCTGGACGCGTGGGGGAAAGCCTACGGCGTGCTGGCAAACGTGTTTATCAACCGCGAAGCGCAGATCTACAGCGAAAATGCCAGCAAGAACGGCGGCTGGGAAGGCACGCGCGCCTTCCGCATCGTTGAGAAAACGCCGCGCAGCGCGCTGATTACCAGCTTTGAATTTGAGCCAGTGGACGGACAGCCGGTTGCCGATTACCAGCCGGGCCAGTATCTGGGCGTGTGGCTGAAGCCTGAAGGTTTCCCGCATCAGGAGATCCGCCAGTATTCTCTTACCCGCAAGCCAAACGGCAAAGGCTACCGCATTGCGGTGAAGCGTGAGGACGGCGGTCAGGTATCCAACTGGCTTCACAGCGAAGCTAACGTGGGCGACGTGGTTCATCTGGCCGCGCCGGCGGGCGATTTCTTCATGGCCGTTGAAGCGAATACCCCGGTTACGCTGATCTCTGCGGGCGTCGGCCAAACGCCAATGCTGGCGATGCTTGATACGCTGGCGAAAGCCAACCACGGTGCGCAGGTCAACTGGTTCCACGCTGCGGAAAACGGTGACGTGCACGCCTTTGCTGATGAAGTGAAAACGCTCGGGGCGTCCCTGCCGCGCTTCACCGCGCACACCTGGTATCGCCTGCCGACGGATGCAGACCGCGCGGCCGCACGATTTGACAGCGAAGGTCTGATGAATTTAAGCCTGATGGAAGGGGCGTTTAGCGCGCCGGACATGCAGTTCTACGTCTGCGGGCCGGTGGCGTTTATGCAGTATGCCGCGAAGCAGCTGGTGGAGCTGGGTGTGAACAAAGACAACATTCATTATGAATGTTTCGGGCCCCATAAGGTGCTGTAATGAAAAAGCCCCTCGTTCGAGGGGCTTTTTTTTCGCCGGGTGGTTGCACCTTACCCGGCCTACAAAACCGTTGGCATTGTTAAATCGCGGCGTCGTCTTCTTCGCCGGTACGAATACGGATCACGCGCGCCACGTCAAAGACGAAGATTTTACCGTCGCCGATTTTGCCCGTCTGCGCCGTGCGGATAATGGTATCCACGCAGGTATCGACGATATCGTCGCTGACCACGATTTCAATTTTTACTTTCGGCAGAAAGTCGACCATGTACTCTGCGCCACGGTAAAGCTCGGTGTGGCCCTTCTGACGACCAAAACCTTTCACTTCCGTCACGGTCATCCCGGTGATGCCGACTTCCGCCAGCGCTTCACGCACGTCATCCAGTTTGAAAGGTTTAATAATCGCATCAATCTTTTTCATGGTGGGTCCTTAAACTCTTGCCTGTAAGCTGCCTCGTAATCGATTGCTCACAGTACCATACGGCATTACTCTTTAAAATCGTTTGCTTCCAGCTCGTGGCGCGACAGCAGCTTGTAGAACTCGGTGCGGTTGCGTCCGGCCATGCGCGCCGCGTGGGTCACGTTGCCTTTGGTGATCTGCAATAGCTTGCGCAGATAGTTCAGCTCAAACTGATTCCGCGCTTCCGCAAACGTCGGCAGGGCCGTGTTTTCCCCTTCCAGCGCCTGCTCCACCAGCGCATCGCTGATCACCGGTGAGGAGGTCAGCGCCACGCACTGCTCAATCACGTTCACCAGCTGGCGCACGTTACCCGGCCAGCCTGCGGCCATCAGCCGCTTCATCGCGTCGGTGGAAAACGCGCGCACGAATGGTTTATGGCGATCGGCCGCCTGGCGCAAAAGATGGTTCGCCAGCAGCGGAATGTCTTCCGCACGCTCCGCCAGCGCCGGGATCTTCAGATTCACCACGTTCAGACGGTAGTAGAGATCTTCGCGAAACTCGTTGCGGGCCATCACTTTTGGCAAGTCGCGGTGGGTAGCGGAAATAATGCGTACGTTAATATCAATGTCGCGATTGCTGCCCAGCGGGCGAACTTTTCGCTCCTGCAATACGCGCAGCAGTTTGACCTGCAGCGGCGCGGGCATGTCGCCAATCTCGTCCAGGAACAGCGTGCCCCCTTCCGCGGCCTGGAACAGCCCTTCCCGGCTGCTCACCGCGCCGGTGAATGCGCCGCGGGCGTGACCAAACAGTTCAGATTCGAGCAGCTGTTCTGGAAGCGCGCCGCAGTTAATGGCGATAAAGGCGTTTTTACTGCGCGGGCTGGCGTTATGGATCGCCTGCGCCAGGATCTCTTTCCCGGTTCCGCTCTGGCCGTTGATGAGCACGCTGACGTCGGACTGCGCCACCATCCGGGCCTGTTCAAGCAGACGCAGCATAATGGGGCTGCGGGTGACGATGGACTCCCGCCACGCTTCATCCCCCGCCGGGGCGGCGTGTTCCAGCGCGCTGTCGATAGCCTTATAAAGCGCGTCTTTGTCCACCGGCTTGGTCAGGAAGCTGAAGACCCCCTGCTGCGTCGCGGCAACCGCATCCGGGATCGACCCGTGCGCCGTCAGGATAATCACGGGCATACCCGGCTGCTGCTTCTGGATCTCCGCGAACAGCTGCAGACCATCCATTTCGTCCATCCGCAGGTCGCTTATTACCAGATCGATTTTCTCGCGGCTGAGGATCTTCAGTCCTTCCAGCCCGCTTTCAGCGGTCACGACGCTGTAGCCTTCACTCACCAGACGCATCCCCAGCAGCTTTAACAGTCCGGGATCGTCATCCACTAGTAAAAGATGGGCAGGTTTACGGCTCGTCATGCTTCACATCCTCTTGTTTCGGCGTATCGCTGTCCGGTGCAGCGGATGAACTCCCCGGCTGATATTTACGCGACGAGAGCTGCCTTTCGATATCCGTCAGGTTTTCCAGCTTGCGCGTCGTGGTATCCAGCTGCGTACGTAAATGTTGCTGCTGTTGACGCAGCGTATCAAGCTCGCTGTCGGTTGACTGCTGCAGCTTGCTGTAGCGGGAGCGCTCTTCAGACAGCTGAAGCTGTAATGTCTGCCCATCGCGCCAGAGCTGGTATACCGGGCGTACCTGCACAGGAAGATTGACTACAAACGTGTCCAGCCGGGTGACATTGACGCGGCGTTCAACGGGGGTGATTTTCGCATCTGCGAGTAAAATTCCGCGCTTGAAAGCGTCCTGCCAGGTGTCGTCATCCAGCATCGCCGCCTTCGAGCGGGCGTCTACCGGCGCAAGACGCTGGGCGCAATCTATCCCACGCAGCCAGAACAGCGGGTTGCTTTCAACGTCATGTCCTGACAGGTTCCAGATGTCGTCACAGCGGGTTGAGAGGAAATCTGCCAGCTGGTTATCGGGCCATTTATCTTCTTGTTTATCGCTAATTGCACTTTGTGGCGCATGGGAAACACACCCTGCCAGAAATAAACAGGGCAGGCTCAGGCGAAGCGTGTTGCAGGAAAACACCGCGCGTACGGCGCGGAAAAAGACGTGTGACATACTCACCAGACATAGATTCATTTTATTGATTTTTCCGGCTCACGGGCAGTTCGATACGGAAGCAAACGTCTGAACGTTCGTCCGCGGCAATGTTTAGCTCACCCTGCATGCGTCGTATGCAGTCCCGGGCGATGCTCAAGCCCAGCCCGCTTCCTTTAACCGCGCCTTTCCGCTGATGACTCCCCTGGAAAAAGGGTTCGAAGATCATGGTTTTTTCGTCATCGGGGATCGGGGAGCCGGTGTTTGCGACGTCAATAAACACCCGTGAACCATTCGTATTACTTCGGATATAAATGTTACCGGATTCAGTACCATAGTGCACCGCATTGGAGTAAAGATTATCCAGAACGCTCATCAGCAGCATGGGTTCAGCCAGGCACGCAGGCGCATTCAGCTCAACGCCGGTATGCATCATTTTAGCTCTTGCTGGCAAGCTGTGGGCGGAGATCACCATATCCACCAGCGGCTCAATTTCAACGTTTTCCAGTACGACCGCCCCGTCAGCCAGCTTGCGGTTGTAATCCAGCAGTTGCTCAATCAGCTTTTGCAGATTGCGGCTGCTGTTATCCAGGATCTCGACAATTTCTTTCTGTTCTGGCGTAAGGGGCCCGGCCACTTCGTCCGCCAGCAGCTCCGTCCCTTCACGCATGCTGGCCAGCGGCGTTTTAAGCTCATGGGAGATATGGCGCAGGAACTGATGGCGCTGTGATTCGAGCCACGCCAGGCGCTCGGACAGCCAGATAATGCGCTGGCCTACGGATCGCAGCTCGCGGGGACCTTTAAAGGCTACCGTATCCCCGAGCGATTTCCCCTCCCCCAGACGGTTGATCATACGCTGAATGCCCTTCACCGGGCCGATGATCATGCGGGTAAAGAGCAGAACCAGCCCCAGGCTCACCAGGAACAGCACCAGCGCCTGCCAGCCAAAGAACTGGCCACGCTCGGCAATCTCCTGCTGGAGCTGCTGGCCGCGAGAGAAAATCACCGCGCGCGTTGACTGCACCATCTCGGTGTTGGCGCTGGCAAATGCTTCGAGGCGCGCGGCGGCGGCGGCATCCGGGCCGCTGTTGCTGCACTGCAGCTGCGCGAGATCGTTCAAATCCTGACGTAACGCCTGATACAGCTTGTCATCAGGCAAGACCCCCGCGTGAGCGTCCAGCATTTCGCTGTAGCGTTTACGCTGACTCTGATAAACCTTTTCCAGTGTCCGATCGTCAAGCACGCAATACTGACGATAGCTACGCTCCATCTCCAGCGCGGCGTTGGTCATTGCTTCACTGCGTCTGGCGTCGATGAGTGTCGTGCGGTTGGTCAAAGCCGCCTGCGCGCTCAGCGCGTTCAGGCTTTGCCACGCCTGCCAGGCAAGGATCAGCAGCGGCAGCAGGATCAGCAGGAAGGCCATCATGACGAGCTGCCGCAGGGAGCGGGGGAAAACGGGCCAGCGTTTCAACGCATTACTCTCTTAATGGGGATTTACGCAGAGCGTAACTGAGTCTGCCCTTCAGATACAACAAAGCCGGGTAAAAACCCGGCTTTGTCATGGAATGAGGCGGTGCCTAACTCGACGTTTCGCCCTGGCCTGATAAAGCATCGCTATGATCAGTAGTTGGACGGCAGGCACCTTTTTGTGCGTCATTCGAAGTTTATGTAGCGCGTCCCGAAGGGGCTGACATAAGAAGGTGAATGAGCCACTGGTTAATATTATGCAACACCCGTGCCAGAATGCAAAACAAAATATTAACAGTTTGAAATATATGAGTTTTACTCGTTTAGCCTGTTAATTATCGGTTGAATGATTTCCAGGCTAAGTGTCGCTATTAAGCAACACCTTAACGGGAACCTTTACTGCCACATATAAATCAATGAGTTAAATGTCGTCTTTTGGAGACATTTGGATTACGGGTCTGTCGCGTAATTGCGACACAAATAAAAAAGCCCGGTGGAGCTTTCGCTTACCGGGCCTGGAAGGGTGTGGGGCTAAAACTTAACCCAACTGCTTACGCGCGTTGCGGAAGATACGCATCCACGGGCTGTCCTCGCCCCAGTTTTCCGGGTGCCAGGAGTTGCTCACGGTACGGAACACGCGTTCCGGGTGCGGCATCATGATGGTCGCGCGACCGCTTTCGCTGGTCACCGCCGTAATACCGTTGGCGGAGCCGTTCGGGTTAGCCGGGTAAGTTTCAGTCACCTTGCCGAAGTTATCGACAAAGCGCAGCGCCACCAGGCCTTTGCTCTCCAGCTGAGCCAGATGCGCAGCATCACGTATTTCTACCTGACCTTCACCGTGGGAAACGGCGATTGGCATCTGAGAACCGACCATCCCCTGCAGCAGCAGAGACGGGCTTTGGGTCACTTCCACCAGGCTGAAGCGCGCCTCGAAGCGGTCAGACTGGTTGCGCACAAAGCGCGGCCAGGCTTCGCTGCCCGGGATCAGCTCGCGCAGGTTAGACATCATCTGGCAGCCGTTACACACGCCCAGCGCCAGGGTCTGCGGACGGTGGAAGAAGGTTTCGAACTCGTCGCGCACGCGGCTGTTGAACAGGATGGACTTCGCCCAGCCTTCGCCCGCGCCCAGCACGTCGCCGTAGGAGAAGCCGCCGCACGCCACCAGCGCCTGGAAATCTTCCAGACCGGTACGTCCGGCCAGCAGGTCGCTCATGTGGACGTCGATAGCGTCAAAGCCCGCGCGGTGGAAGGCAGCCGCCATCTCAACGTGGGAGTTGACGCCCTGCTCGCGCAGCACGGCCACTTTTGGACGCGCGCCGGTCGCAATGTACGGCGCAGCGATATCTTCGTTAATGTCGAAGGAGAGCTTCACGTTCAGGCCTGGATCCTGGTCATTCGCTTTCGCGTTATGCTCCTGATCGGCACATTCCGGGTTATCACGCAGGCGCTGCATCTGCCAGGTGGTTTCCGCCCACCACATGCGCAGCGTGGTGCGGCTTTCGCTGAATACCGCGTGACCGTCTGCTTCAATCACGAAGCGGTCGCCCTGAACGGCTTTACCCAGATAGTGCACGCAGTCTGCCAGACCGTGCTTCGCCAGAATCGCTTCAACCGCGTCGCGATCCGCCGCGCGCACCTGAATCACGGCGCCCAGCTCTTCGTTGAACAGCGCCGCCAGACGGTCTTCGCCCAGCGTCGCAATGTTCGCTTCCACGCCACAGTGGCCGGTGAAGGCCATCTCTGCCAGGGTCACCAGCAGGCCGCCGTCGGAACGGTCGTGGTAGGCCAGCAGCTTACGCTGCGCCACCAGCGCCTGAATCGCGTCGTAGAAGCCTTTCAGCTGGGCCACGTCACGCACGTCGGCTGGCTTATCGCCGAGCTGGCGGTAAACCTGCGCCAGCGCGGTAGCACCCAGCGCGTTGTGGCCTTTACCCAGGTCAATCAGCAGCAGGGCGTTGTCTTCGGTCGCAAGCTGCGGCGTAACGGTGTGACGCACGTCTTCCACGCGGGCAAACGCGGTGATGACCAGCGACAGCGGAGAGGTCATCTCGCGCTGCTCGCTGCCTTCCTGCCAGCGGGTTTTCATCGACATGGAGTCTTTGCCCACCGGAATGGTCAGGCCGAGGGCAGGACACAGCTCCTCGCCCACCGCTTTCACGGCTTCATACAGGCCAGCATCTTCGCCAGGGTGGCCGGCAGCGGCCATCCAGTTGGCGGAGAGCTTGATACGTTTGATATCGCCAATCTGCGTCGCGGCGATGTTGGTCAGCGCTTCACCGACCGCCAGACGGGCAGAAGCAGCGAAGTCCAGCAGCGCCACCGGGGTACGTTCGCCGAGAGCCATCGCTTCGCCGTAGTAGCTGTCGAGGCTCGCGGTGGTCACGGCGCAGTTAGCGACAGGGATCTGCCACGGGCCGACCATCTGATCGCGCGATACCATACCGGTCACGGTGCGGTCGCCGATGGTCACCAGGAAGGTTTTCTCTGCCACAGCAGGCAGGTGCAGCACGCGGTTGACCGCTTCTGCCACGGTGATGCCCTGGCGATCCAGCGCTTTGCCCGCCGCTTTATGGGTGGTTACGTCGCGGGTCATCTTCGGCGTTTTACCGAGCAGAACGTCGAGCGGCAGATCGATTGGCTGGTTGTCAAAGTGGGTGTCGCTTAAGGAAAGGTGCTGCTCTTCGGTCGCTTCACCGATGACGGCATACGGCGCGCGCTCGCGGCGGCACAGCTCGTCAAACAGCGGCAGCTGGTCGGCAGCAACCGCCAGCACGTAGCGCTCCTGGGATTCGTTACACCAGATTTCCAGCGGGCTCATGCCCGGCTCATCGCTCAGGATATCGCGCAGGTTGAAACGCCCGCCGCGGCCGCCGTCGCTTACCAGCTCCGGCATGGCGTTGGACAAACCGCCCGCGCCCACGTCGTGAATGAAGAGGATCGGGTTAGCGTCGCCCAGCTGCCAGCAGCGGTCGATCACTTCCTGGCAGCGGCGCTCCATCTCAGGGTTGTCGCGCTGCACGGAGGCGAAGTCGAGATCCGCATCAGACTGGCCGGAGGCCATAGAAGAGGCCGCCCCGCCGCCCAGACCGATGTTCATCGCCGGGCCGCCCAGTACGATCATCTTCGCGCCGACGACGATCTCGCCTTTCTGCACGTGATCGGCACGGATGTTGCCGATCCCGCCCGCCAGCATGATCGGCTTGTGGTAGCCGCGCAGCTCTTCGCCGTTGTGGCTGTCCACTTTCTCTTCATAGGTACGGAAGTAACCGTTCAGCGCCGGACGACCAAATTCGTTGTTAAACGCCGCGCCGCCCAGCGGGCCTTCGGTCATGATATCCAGAGCGGTCACGATACGCTCTGGCTTGCCGAAATCTTCTTCCCACGGCTGTTCAAAGCCCGGGATACGCAGGTTAGAGACGGAGAAACCGACCAGACCCGCTTTGGGTTTAGCGCCACGACCGGTCGCACCTTCATCACGGATTTCACCGCCGGAGCCGGTCGCCGCGCCCGGCCACGGGGAGATCGCCGTCGGGTGGTTGTGGGTTTCCACTTTCATCAGGATATGCGCGGGCTCCTGATGGAAGTCATAGCGCCCTGCTTCGCGATCGGCGAAGAAGCGGCCCACCTCGGAACCTTCCATTACCGCGGCGTTGTCCTTATAGGCAGACAGCACGTGGTCAGGGGTTTGCTCCATGGTGTTTTTGATCATTTTGAACAGCGACTTCGGCTGCTGTTCGCCGTCAATAATCCAGTCGGCGTTGAAAATCTTGTGGCGGCAGTGCTCAGAGTTAGCCTGCGCGAACATGTAGAGTTCGATGTCGTTCGGGTTACGGTTGAGCTTAACAAACGCATCCTGCAGGTAATCAATTTCGTCTTCAGCCAGCGCCAGGCCGAGACGCAGGTTGGCGTCAATCAGCGCCTGACGGCCCTGCCCCAGCAGGTCTACGCTCTGTACCGGCGCAGGCTGATGGTGAGAGAAAAGCTTCTGCGCGTCATCGAGAGAGGCAAATACGCTCTCCATCATGCGATCGTGCAGTTCAGCCGCAACCGCCTGCCACTGCGCGTCGCTCAGGGTAGAGGCTTCCACGTAGTACGCCACGCCGCGTTCCAGACGGTTAATCTGGCTCAGGCCACAGTTGTGGGCGATGTCGGTGGCTTTGGAAGACCAGGGGGAGATGGTGCCCGGACGAGGCGTCGC
The DNA here is from genome assembly GCF_001059415.1 of Enterobacter sp. 940_PEND. Classification (NCBI taxonomy): domain Bacteria; kingdom Pseudomonadati; phylum Pseudomonadota; class Gammaproteobacteria; order Enterobacterales; family Enterobacteriaceae; genus Enterobacter; species Enterobacter sp. 940_PEND. Next base: position 30,362 of record NZ_JUMS01000134.1, on the reverse strand, counting down.
AAGGATCAGTTTGCCGGTTGGCGTATGGCTGCTCAGGCTTGGGCCATACTTGAGCAGGCGTTCCAGCTGTACGCGCTCCTCTGCATTCAGGGGGGCATTCAGGTCAGCAAAATGGACATACTCAGCGTAAATATTGCTTACCGGAAGGTCGGCCGCCTGAAAACGTGCCAGCAGTTTAGTGATACGGAAGGCAGACAGTGCAGGCGAACCACGCAGAATTTCCATCATAAGTCTCTCGTCTTCGAAGCGCCGGGGCGCTTACAGTGTGCGCAAGGGGGGAAAACGGGCGTCATTATAGAGAATCCTGAGCGCCGACGAAACCGTTTGCGTCGAAATAAAATTTGCACAGAGATTTAACAATAGATGTGACCTGTCTCTCTAATTGGTTGCCAAGTGGCGCAAGTTTACGCAAAATGCCGCTCATTCAATGGCAAACCTTATGATTAACATGGCTACAGCAAACTGAGGCAACCGGCGTCGCAGAGAATTAACTAATTGAAAAAATTAAAGATTAATTATCTGCTCATCGGCATTGTAACGTTGCTGCTGGCAGTGGCCCTCTGGCCTTCCATCCCCTGGTTCGGCAAAGCCGAAAACCGTATCGCCGCCATTCAGGAGCGGGGGGAATTGCGCGTCAGTACCCTCAACTCCCCGCTGATTTACAGCGACGTCAACGGCAAAATCATTGGTCTGGATTATGAACTTGCACAACAGTTCGCCGACTATCTTGGCGTGAAGCTTAAAATCACCGTCCGCCAGAATATCAACGAGCTGTTTGACGACCTCGATAACGACGATGCCGATATGCTCGCCGCCGGGCTGGTGTATAACAGCGAGCGCAGCAAGAACTACCAGCCAGGCCCGACCTACTACTCCGTTTCTCAGCAGCTGGTTTACCGCGTCGGGAGCCTGCGCCCGCGCTCGCTGGCTTCAATTAACGATCGGCAGCTGACGATTGCGCCCGGCCACGTGGTGATTGACGATCTGCGGGAGCTCAAGGAGAAGAAATATCCCGACCTGAGCTGGACGGTGGATCCGAAACTCGGCACGACGGAGCTGCTGGAGCAGGTAAAAGATCAGAAGGTACCCTACACCATCGCCGATTCGGTCGCGATCAGCCTGTTCCAGCGGGTGCATCCAGAAATCGCCGTGGCGCTCGACGTCACCGACGAGCAGCCCGTGACCTGGTTTAGCCAGCTTGATGACGATCAGACCTTCTCTGCCGCGATGCTTGATTTCTTCAACACCATCAATGAAGACGGTACCCTGGCGCGTCTCGAGGAGAAGTACCTCGGGCACGGCGATGACTTTGACTACGTTGATACCCGCAGCTTCCTGCGAGCAGTAGACAGCGTCCTGCCGGACCTGCAGCCGCTGTTCGAAAAATACGCCCAGGAGATTGACTGGAAGCTGCTGGCGGCTATTTCGTATCAGGAATCCCACTGGGACACCCAGGCCACGTCGCCCACGGGCGTACGCGGTTTGATGATGTTAACCAAAAATACCGCGCTGAGCCTTGGCGTCAATGACCGTACCGATGCCGAACAGAGCATCAGCGGCGGCGCGCGCTACCTGCAGGATATGATGGCCAAAGTACCGGAAACGGTGCCGGAAGAAGAGCGGATCTGGTTTGCGCTGGCAGCCTACAATATGGGCTACGCGCATATGCTTGATGCGCGAGCGTTGACGGCCAAAACGAAAGGTAACCCGGACAGCTGGTCAGACGTCAAGCAGCGCCTGCCGCTGCTGAGCCAGAAGCCATGGTATAACAAGCTGACATACGGCTACGCGCGCGGACATGAAGCCTACACCTACGTGGAAAATATCCGTAAATATCAGATTAGCCTGGTCGGGTATCTGCTGGAGAAAGAGAAAGAGGCGACGGAGGCCAAACAGCTGGCTCAAAGCTACCCGGTCGTGGCGCCGGACGAGCTTAATCGTCCGACAGCTTCAATTCTGCCTTTTGCTGCTTTTTCTGCTGACGGCGCATTCGAAAGAAATCGCTTAATAGCCCCGAACACTCTGGTGCAAGCACCCCACCGATAGTCTTCACCTGGTGGTTCATACCCGGGTGACCCAGCACGTCCATCAGCGAACCGGCCGCACCGGTTTTTTCATCCCGCGCGCCGAAGACCAACGTCCCGATCCGGCTGTGCACCATCGCGCCGGAGCACATCACGCACGGCTCCAGCGTCACATACAGCGTGGTATCAAGCAGGCGATAGTTTTGCAGCACCAGACCGCCCTGGCGAAGCGCCATGATTTCGGCATGCGCAGTAGGATCGTGGCGACCAATAGGCCGGTTCCACCCTTCGCCAATCACCTGATTGTTATGAACCAGCACCGCGCCCACGGGCACTTCGCCCTCGTCCCAGGCGCGTTGAGCCAGCGTCAGCGCGTGGCGCATCCAGTATTCATGATTGCGTACAGGGTTGGACAAAGGCTGATACTCCAGTCGAAAAGCGGGCGGCATTATACACGCCAGTTATAGAGAAGACTATTCGAGTTGCTGAAGTTCGCCTGATGGCGTGACGCGCCAGCGGTGCTGGCAAAAATAGAGCAGCGGGTTGTCCTGCTTGCTGTCGCTGTAGCCGCTGTACAGGCGCAGCGGCGTACCGATGCGTTTTTCCAGCTGAACCACTTTTTCATGCCCCAGGCAGCGCAGGGTCAGCACCCAGCCGCCGTAGCCGCGGCTAATTTGCGTGGCGATAAGATTCACGCGCGGAAGCCAGGGGGTATCAAAATAGACCTGCTCCACCAGCGTCTGCGGGGAGCCCGTAATCAGCCAGATGTCGGCATCGTTAGCGTCGAGGTAGCTGGTCAGGCGCGCCTGCACCACCGGAAAGGCGGCGACGTGGCCGCGAAACCAGTGCGCAAAATCCTTTTCGAGCTGCTTGAGCCGCGCTTCGCTGTGCCCAAAGGTACATCCCCACAGCAGCAAACTCATCGGCCATCGCGCCGCACGGCCTTTCACCAGCAGTGCGATCCCGATAACCGGTAAGAGCGGCAGCACGAGCAGCGCATTCAAAGGCTGACGCCGCAGCAGGTAACGCATAAACGTACCAAACATATCCTGCTGATGCAGCGTTCCATCCAGGTCGAAAAAGACAACGCGACGCGCGTGATTTGCCAAACCTTACTCCTCTGGATCGTTGAAACCTAACAGCCAGGTAAACAGGAACCCGGCGATCACCGCTACTAAATAGCCTAACAGATAGAGCATCACTTTTCCGGTCACGATGGTTAATGCCAGCGGTAAACCGGAAAGCCCAAAGGTGATAACGGTAGCGACTTTCCAGTAGCTGATCAGCGCCCCGCCTACCGCGCCCCCCAGACAGGCGGCGAGGAACGGTTTACCCAGCGGCAGCGTAACGCCGAAAATCAGCGGCTCGCCGATGCCGAGCAGTCCGACCGGGAGCGCGCCTTTAATCATTTTTTTCAGACGCGCGTTGCGGGTTTTCATCAGTACGGCAATTGCCGCGCCGACCTGCCCCACCCCCGCCATCGACAGGATAGGCAGCAGCGCGTTATAGCCGTGCGCCTGTACAAGCTCGACGTGGATCGGCACCAGCCCCTGGTGCAGGCCGGTCAGCACCAGCGGCAGGAAGGTACCGGAAAGCACAGCGCCCACCAGCAGCCCGCCGCGGTCAATAGCGAGAGACGCACCGTGAGCGATGGCTTCAGAGATCCACCCGCCTAGCGGCTGGAGGGCCACAATCGCTACGCTACCGGTAATCAGCGTGGTCAACAGCGGGTTGAGAATCAGCTCGATCGAGCCTGGAAGAACCGCGCGCAGCCTTTTCTCGATCCAGCACATCAGGATGACCACCAGCAGCACGGCGATCACCCCGCCGCGGCCCGGCTGGAGCGCCTCGCCAAACAGCGTGATCTGCGCCAGCTGCGGGCTGGACAAGGTGCCCGCCATGACCCCGCCCATCGCCAGCGATCCACCAAACACCTTCGCGGTATTCACCCCGACCAGAATGTTCATGATGGCGAAAACAGCGCTGCCGAAGATCCCGAGAATCCCCAGCAGGTTCGGATACTGCGTGGCGAAATCCCCCACAATATCCGGTCGCTTGAGGATGTTGATGATCCCGGTGATCAGGCCGGAGGCAATAAACGCCGGGATCAGCGGAATAAAGACGTTTGCCAGCTGACGCAGCGCATCGCTCATGGGGGCTTTGTATTTGGCCTTTGCCTGCGCCCTGGTGCGCTCCGCATCGTCCATCGACGCGCTCGCGCTAACGCCCATCAGCGCGCGCATGGCATCAACAACCTGCGCCGCTTTCCCCGGCCCGACGATCAGCTGATGCTGCTGCCCTTGTTTCACGTAGCCGCTGACGCCGGACAGCTGCTTAAGGCGCGGCACGTCAAGCTGGTCGTCGTTATGTACCTCGACGCGCACGCGCGTCATGCAGTTTTCGAGACGCTGAATATTTTTTTCCCCACCGATCCCCTGCAGGATATCGCTGGCGAGCGCTGCTGTTTTGTCCATAGACGCCTCTGTTAGTTTTCTAATGCCGCCCGTAAGAAGCCGTTATGCGCAGCGAGTTTGGCCCTCGCGGCCGCCGCATCCAGCCCGCTCAGGATCATCAGAATGGCCGGTTTAACATCGTGAGCGGTCTGCCTGAGCACCGCTTCTGCCTCTTCACGGCCTGCGCCTGTCGCCTCCATCACCATGCGGCAGGCTCTGTCCACCAGCTTGATGTTGGTGGCCTGCATATCCACCATCAGGTTCTGATAAACCTTGCCGAACTTCACCATCGCGCCGGTGGAGATCATATTGAGCACCAGCTTTTGCGCGGTCCCGGATTTCAGACGCGTGGAGCCGGTGAGCGCTTCCGGCCCGACTACCGGAGAGATAGCGATAGCGGCCACCTGCGCAATCGGGGAACCCGGATTACAGGAGATGGCGACCGTCGTGCAGCCCGTCCGGTTGGCGTATTCCAGCCCGCCAATGACGTACGGGGTGCGCCCGGATGCCGCCAGCCCGACCACCAGATCATTCGCGGTCAGATTCAGATCTTTCAGGTCATCCTCGCCCAGCTGTTTATTGTCTTCCGCTCCCTCAACGGCTTTCAGCAGCGCGCCGGGTCCACCGGCAATCAGCCCAACGACCAGACCGTGCGGCACCCCAAAGGTGGGCGGACATTCTGACGCATCCAGAACCCCAAGACGCCCGCTGGTGCCCGCTCCCATGTAGATAATGCGACCGCCGGCCTTAAGGGCTTCCGCCGCCGCATCGACCGCTTTCGCCACCTCGGGTAAAGTCTCTTTCACTGCCTGCGCGACCAGCGTATCCTGTTGATTAAAGCGGTTAACCAGCTCCAGGGTGGAGAGCGCATCCAGATCCATGGTTTGTGGGTTACGCGTTTCAGAAACAAGTGAGCCAAGATTCATTTTTGTACCTCAAGAATTTTTAATTCATAATAATCACACTATAATGGAATATAAAATTCATTCAGGCGAGCAAAATTCGTATTTGCGCAGATAATCACATTTTCGCCAGGAGACCCTATGAACTGTTTAATTCGCATTCGCCAGCGTTATGCAGGCTTTGCCCAAAGCGACAAAAAGCTGGCGGATTTTCTGCTTTCTCAACCCGATCATGCACGCCACCTCAGCTCGCAGCAGCTGGCGAGTGAAGCCGGCGTGAGCCAGTCCAGCGTGGTGAAGTTTGCCCAGAAGATTGGCTTTAAGGGGTTCCCCGCCCTCAAGCTGGCGATCAGCGAAGCGCTGGTGAGCAACCCCAACCCGCAGTCAATGCCGGTGCATAATCAGATCCGCGGCGATGACCCGATGCGGCTGGTTGGCGAAAAGCTGATCAAAGAGAACGTGGCGGCTATGCACGCGACGCTCGACGTGAATACGGAAGAGAAGCTGCTGGAGAGCGTAGCGATGCTGCGCGGCGCGCGGCGCATCATCCTGACCGGTATCGGGGCGTCCGGACTTGTGGCGCGTAACTTTGGCTGGAAGCTGACGAAAATTGGGCTTAACGCCATCGTCGAGCAGGATATGCACGCCCTGCTGGCGACCGTACAGGCGATGGATCCTGACGATCTGCTGCTGGCTATCTCATACTCCGGCGAGCGCCGTGAAATCAATATGGCCACCGATGAGGCCCTGCGCGTCGGCGGTAAAATTCTGGCGATCACCGGTTTTACCCCGAATGCCCTGCAGCAGCGGGCAACGCGCTGTTTATATACCATTGCCGAAGAGCAGGCCACGCGCAGCGCGGCTATCTCGTCCACCAGCGCGCAAATGATGCTGACGGACCTGCTGTTTATGGCGCTGGTGCAGCAGGATCTGGAGCGCGCGCCCGAACGCATTCGTCACAGCGAAGAACTGGTAAAGAAACTGGTTTGACGCTTATAATGCCCGCCCGGTTTGTGTTGTTTCTGAGAATTTCCTGATGGCGCTGTTAATTACCAAAAAATGCATTAATTGCGATATGTGCGAGCCCGAATGCCCGAACCAGGCGATTTCGATGGGCGACAGCATTTATGAGATTAACAGCGACCGCTGCACGGAATGCATCGGCCACTATGAAACGCCGACCTGTCAGAAAGTGTGCCCGATCCCGAATACCATCCTGAAGGATCCGGCCCACGTTGAGAGCGAAGAGCAGCTATGGGATAAATTTGTCCTGATGCACCACGCGGACAAACTTTAACTTTCGATGATCACCGTCGCGCTGGCATAGTGGCGTTCATCCGCGATCGTCACGTGCATGTGATTCACCCCCAGCTTTTCCGCCAGCTTTTGCGCTTCTCCCCACAGACGCAGGCTCGGTTTGCCCAGCTCATCGTTAAACACTTCGAACTGATTAAACGCCAGGCCGTTACGAATGCCGGTCCCGAAGGCTTTGGCCGCCGCCTCTTTTACCGCAAAGCGCTTTGCCAGAAAACGCACCGGCTGCTGATGCGCTTCCCAGATGGCCCACTCGTTATCGCTCAGAACGCGTCTTGCGAGGCGATCGCCGCTACGGGCGATCACCGCTTCAATACGGGCTATTTCAACGATATCGGTGCCTAAGCCCAGAATGGCCATTACTGACGCGCTTCCTGCATCAGGCGTTTCATTTCTGAAACCGCCTCTTTCAGGCCGCTCATCACCGCGCGGCCAATGATGGCGTGGCCGATGTTCAGCTCGTGCATTTCCGGCAGCGCGGCAATGGCCTTCACGTTATGGTAGGTCAGGCCGTGACCGGCGTTAACCTTCAGTCCCAGGCTTGAAGCATACGTGGCCGCTTTGGCAATACGCTCCAGCTCTTTGGCCTGCTCGGCGTCGTTTTTGGCATCGGCATAGCAGCCGGTGTGGATTTCGATATACGGTGCGCCCACGTCGGCCGCCGCTTTAATCTGGGCGAAATCGGCGTCGATAAACAGAGAAACCAGGATACCGGCATCCGCCAGGCGCTTGCAGGCATCGCGCATTTTGTCGAGCTGACCGGCCACATCCAGACCGCCTTCGGTGGTTACTTCCTGGCGTTTTTCCGGCACCAGGCAGCAGAAATGCGGCTGGGTCTCGCAGGCAATCGCCAGCATCTCTTCGGTGACCGCCATCTCCAGATTCATACGGGTGTCCAGCGTCTGACGCAGAATGCGCACGTCGCGATCGGTGATATGGCGACGGTCTTCACGCAGGTGAACGGTAATGCCGTCAGCGCCAGCCTGTTCAGCGATAAACGCCGCCTGAACCGGATCGGGATACGCCGTGCCGCGCGCATTACGCAGCGTGGCGATGTGGTCGATGTTGACGCCTAACAGTAATTCAGCCATGACAATCCTCGGTATTTTGGTTCATTTCTCTTCCCCTCTTCCCTCCGGGAGAGGGCTGGGGTGAGGGGTAAAACATTAACGTTTCGGCACAAACTGCCTGAATAATTCGCGGCTCTTTAAGGGCTTGCCGCCAAGATACGGCTTGAGGGCAATCCTGGTAAAGCGTTTTGCTGCGCGCAGGGTGTCCAGATCGGGAAACTCGCGCTCATACAGCGCCCGGAGCTGGCGACCGGTAAAGGTGCTGTTGTCTATCACGATACTGGCAATGAAGCCTTTTTCTTCGCGGTAGCGGTAGGTCATGGTGTCTTCTATCTCGTCACCGCTGCCCGCGCAGTGCAGAAAATCTACGCCGTATCCGAGGTGGCCCAGCAGCGCCAGTTCAAAACGACGCAAGGCGGGTTCGGGCGTGCCGGTTCCGCCAGCCAGCGCCTGGATACAGTGCAGATAATCGAAGAAAAGTTCAGAGAAGCGGGTCTCATGTTCAAGAACGCGTGAGATGAGTTCGTTGACATACAGACCGCTGTAGAGCGTGATGCCGGAAAGAGGAAGCGCCAGGGAGACGGCTTCAGCGCTGCGCAGGGTTTTCACTTCCCCTCGCCCACCGAAGCGTACCAGCAGCGGCGTGAAAGGCTGTAGGGCACCTTTCAGGTTAGAACGTTTGGAACGTGCGCCTTTCGCAACAAGGCGCACGCGGCCCGACTCTTCCGTGAAGACGTCCAGCATAAGGCTGGTTTCGCTCCAGGGACGACTATGCAGGACAAAGGCGCGCTGCCATCCATCCATATGCTCGTCGTCTTAAGTTACTGGTCTTCGCCGTAACCGAGGCTGCGCAGAGCACGCTCATCATCGGCCCAGCCAGATTTCACTTTCACCCACAGTTCGAGGTGAACCGGCGCTTCGAACATCTCCATCATGTCCTTACGGGCTTCAATGCCGATGGTTTTGATCTTGGCCCCTTTGTTGCCGATCACCATTTTCTTCTGCCCTTCGCGCTCAACGAGGATCAGGCCGTTGATATCGTAGCCACCGCGCTCGTTGGTCTGGAAACGCTCGATCTCCACCGTTACGGAGTAAGGCAGTTCAGCACCCAGGAAACGCATCAGCTTTTCACGGATGATTTCAGACGCCATAAAGCGCTGAGAGCGATCGGTGATGTAGTCTTCCGGGAAGTGATGAATCGCTTCCGGCAGATGCTTACGCACGATGCCCGCGATGGTATCAACGTTCAGGCCGGTCTCAGCAGACAGCGGAACGATGTCGAGAAAGTTCATCTGGCTACCGAGCCACTGCAGATGCGGCAGCAGGTCGGCCTTTTCCTGCACGTTATCAACTTTGTTGACCGCGAGGATGACAGGCGTTTTGCCGTCACGCAGCTTGTTCAGCACCATCTCGTCGTCCGGCGTCCAGCGGGTGCCTTCCACAACGAAAATCACCAGCTCTACATCGCCGATCGAGCTGCTCGCCGCCTTGTTCATCAGGCGGTTGATGGCACGCTTCTCTTCCATGTGCAGGCCAGGGGTATCGACGTAGATCGCCTGATACGCGCCTTCAGTATGGATGCCGACGATGCGGTGACGCGTGGTCTGCGCCTTACGCGAAGTGATAGAAATCTTCTGCCCAAGCAGATTATTCAGCAGGGTGGATTTGCCAACGTTCGGACGTCCGACGATGGCAATAAATCCGCAATAGGTTTTATCTTCGCTCATTCCAGCTCCAGCATTTTTAACGCCTGTTCGGCGGCAGCCTGTTCAGCCTTACGACGGCTTGAACCTGTGCCCACCACCGGTTCACTCAGGCCACTGACCTGGCAATGGATGGTAAATTCCTGATCGTGCGCTTCGCCACGCACCTGTACCACCAGATAAGACGGCAGCGGCAGATGACGACCCTGCAAATATTCCTGCAGACGCGTTTTCGGATCTTTTTGTTTATCGCCCGGGCTGATTTCGTCCAGACGGGTCTGATACCAGTTCAGGATCAGCTTTTCTACGGTCTGGATATCGCTGTCCAGGAACACACCACCAATTAATGCTTCGACCGTATCGGCAAGAATAGATTCACGACGGAAGCCGCCGCTTTTCAGTTCACCCGGTCCAAGACGCAGACATTCGCCCAGTTCAAACTCGCGCGCGATTTCCGCAAGGGTATTACCCCGAACCAGCGTGGCACGCATGCGGCTCATATCACCCTCGTCCACACGCGGGAAACGATGATAAAGCGCATTCGCAATCACGAAACTTAAAATAGAGTCGCCTAAAAACTCGAGACGCTCATTATGTTTGCTGCTGGCACTGCGGTGGGTTAATGCCTGTTGCAACAACTCCTGATGATGAAAAGTGTAGCCCAGCTTCCGTTGAAGCCGATTAATTACGATGGGGTTCATGCGATACCAATAAATGAATGCGTCAAAAATGCAGCACACGAAACCGACCTGAGAAAACCAACGCGGTTTCGTGTGCCGTGGCACCCTTGCAGGGCCAACCTTAAACTTCGGGGGAATATTCTATACACAACGACAGGGGATGTCGTTAGTTCGAAGAGATTTATCGTGGAAATAATTCACGTAGCCGCTAATAAAAGCGGCTACGCGTTCATTTATTGAGAATTAATGGATTCCGCCGATACGATTCAGGCGTACACCGGTCGGCCATTCGCCTTCCTGCTTCTCAAAACTCATCCAGATGGCGGTGGCTTTGCCGACCAGATTCGCTTCCGGCACAAAGCCCCAGTAACGGCTGTCCGCAGAGTTATCGCGGTTGTCACCCATCATGAAGTAATGTCCTGGCGGTACAATCCAGCTCGCCAGCTGCTGGCCCGGCTGGCGATAGTACATACCCAGCTGATCCTGCGCGATTGGCACGGTGAGGATTCGGTGCGTCACATCGCCCAGCGTCTCTTTGCGCTCAACCAGACGGATGCCGTCCTCTTTGGTTTCACCTTTCGGTACCTGGAAGAATCCGCTGGTCGCTTCGCCGCCGTTACGACGGGCAAAGGTCTGCACAAAATCACTTGGCTCAACGTTTGAGTAGGTGATTGGCAGCGCGTTTTCACATGCGGTACCGGAGCTGCAGCCCGGCTGAACGGTGACTTCTTTCGCAACCGGATCGTAAGTCACTTTATCACCCGGCAGACCTACCGCGCGCTTGATGTAGTCCAGGCGCGGATCTTCCGGATATTTGAACACCACGATGTCGCCACGTTTCGGATGACCGGTTTCGATCAGAGTTTTCTGGTAGATAGGATCTTTAATGCCGTAGGCAAACTTCTCTACCAGAATAAAATCACCAATCAGCAGCGTTGGCATCATTGAACCTGATGGGATTTGGAACGGCTCATAAATAAACGAACGTACCACCAGAACAATTGCCAGCACCGGAAATACCGAGGCGCCCGTTTCCAGCCAGCCCGGTTTCGGGCCGACTTTCTTCAGGGTTTTCGCGTCAATCCCATCTCCAGTGGCTGCCTGTGCGGCAGCCTGACGTTCACGACGTTTTGGGGCGAAGATAAACTTATCCAGACACCACAGCAGACCTGTCACCAGGGTAGCAATGACCAGGATCAGGGCAAACATGTTCGCCATGCCAACTCCTTAGGGTTATTTGCCGTCTTTACCAACATGAAGGATGGCAAGGAATGCTTCCTGCGGCAGCTCGACGTTACCGACCTGCTTCATACGCTTCTTACCTTCTTTCTGCTTCTGCAGCAGCTTTTTCTTACGGCTGACGTCACCGCCATAGCACTTCGCCAGAACGTTTTTACGCAGCTGTTTCACGGTTGAACGCGCGATAATGTGGTTGCCAATTGCCGCCTGAATCGCGATATCGAACTGCTGACGCGGGATCAGATCTTTCATCTTCTCAACCAGCTCGCGGCCGCGGTACGGCGCATTGTCGTTGTGGGTGATCAGCGCCAGCGCATCCACACGCTCGCCGTTGATCAGCACGTCCACACGCACCATGTTGGAGGCCTGGAAGCGTTTGAAGTTGTAATCCAGTGACGCATAGCCACGGGAGGTCGACTTCAGACGGTCGAAGAAGTCGAGTACCACTTCCGCCATCGGGATTTCGTAGGTCAGCGCCACCTGGTTACCGTGGTAAACCATGTTGGTCTGCACGCCGCGCTTCTCAATACACAGCGTAATGACGTTGCCCAGGAACTCCTGCGGCAGCAGCATGTGACATTCGGCAATCGGCTCACGCAGCTCGTGAATATTGTTCAGCGGCGGCAGCTTGGACGGGCTATCGACGTAGATCACTTCTTTCGAGGTGGTTTCAACTTCATAGACTACGGTCGGCGCCGTGGTGATCAGATCCAGATCGTATTCACGCTCCAGACGCTCCTGAATGATCTCCATGTGCAGCAGACCAAGGAAGCCACAGCGGAAGCCGAAGCCCAGCGCCGTTGAGCTTTCTGGCTCGTAGAACAGTGAAGCATCGTTCAGGCTCAGTTTACCGAGCGCGTCACGGAAGTTTTCGTAGTCGTCAGAGCTGACCGGGAACAGACCCGCGTAAACCTGCGGTTTCACCTTTTTAAAGCCTGGCAGCGCTTTGTCCGCCGGGTTACGTGCGCCGGTCAGGGTATCGCCCACCGGCGCGCCGAGGATGTCTTTGATGGCGCAGACCAGCCAGCCTACCTCGCCGCATGTCAGCTCGGTGCGGTCAACCTGTTTTGGCGTGAAGATGCCCAGACGGTCGGCGTTGTAGACCTGTCCGGTACTCATTACCTTGATTTTGTCGCCTTTGCGCATGGTGCCGTTTTTAATACGCACCAGGGAGACAACGCCCAGATAGTTATCGAACCAGGAGTCGATAATCAGCGCCTGCAGCGGGGCATCCGGATCGCCTTCCGGGGCCGGAATATCACGCACCAGACGTTCCAGCACGTCGGTGACGCCGACACCGGTTTTCGCGGAGCAGCGCACGGCATCGGTCGCGTCAATGCCGACAATATCTTCAATCTCTTCCGCTACGCGCTCAGGATCGGCGGCTGGCAGGTCGATCTTGTTCAGAACCGGCACAACTTCGAGATCCATTTCCATCGCGGTGTAGCAGTTTGCCAGGGTCTGGGCTTCAACGCCCTGCCCGGCATCCACCACCAGCAGCGCGCCTTCACAGGCCGCGAGCGAGCGTGAAACTTCATAGGAGAAGTCAACGTGGCCTGGGGTATCGATAAAGTTCAGTTGATAGGTTTCACCATCAGCCGCTTTGTAATCAAGCGTAACGCTCTGCGCTTTAATGGTGATACCGCGTTCGCGTTCCAGGTCCATGGAGTCCAGAACCTGGGCTTCCATTTCACGATCAGACAGGCCACCGCAAATCTGGATAATACGGTCAGACAGCGTCGACTTACCGTGGTCAATGTGAGCAATGATCGAAAAGTTACGTATGTTCTTCATATAGTTAAATAATTATGCCTTACGAATTCCTGGAGGCCGCTGTTCTTAGCCTGACGTTTTTCAGTGCGAAAACGCAGCATTCTACACTACATCCTCGCTACCTGGAAATGCACTTAGAGACTGGTATAGCGTGAAGAAAGGACGTTTTCTGTTTTAGGGTGTAAAAAAAGATAAAGCCCGATGGATCACCGGGCCTCAGAAGAGAGCGTTTCAACACGAAGCTGGTCTGGCGCCAGCCCAACGCTGAGAATGACAGGCTGCCACTCCTCGCGCGCGGCGAGCGTCGGAGAGAGCCCTTTTGCAAGCCAGAATCCCCCCACGCCACCCAATGCGGCACCGCACATAGCGGCCACATCGGTACCAAACAGCATCTGAAACAGGCCGCCCATGATAAACAGGCCGACCAGCGGAGAGAGATACACAAGCATAGCGGAGCTGAGCAGGCTGCCTTCCGCGATGCCCAGTTCCACCTTCTGCCCCGCCATCAGCGGCTGTTCGCTTGGCACAGAAATCGTGTGCGATGTTTGCGGCCCGAGCTTATTCAGCACGCGGCTGCCGCAGCCGGCGCGGGATGCGCAGCTATTACATGAGGCTTTAACATCGCAGCTCACCAGCGCAATGCCGTTCTGCCATGAGACAACCGTCGCCCACTCTTTGATCATTGTGCAGCCCTGAATTTAATGCTGTCGGAGATGCGCTTCGCCGTCTGCGGAGGGAGTTCTCCCACAATGGTGATTTCTGCATTATCGCGTACCGTTGTACTCACCGTACGGCGCCCGGTACGCAGCATTTGTTCAGCGCTATTTGCCGTTGCGCGATTAATATTCACCGAGAAGCTGAACAAACCATCCGAATAGAGGCGCGATTCTACCGGCGTTTCAATCGTTGGCAGCTGACGTCGGCTGCTGGACACTTCGCTAAACCCTTGCGGGATCCAGGCAGGTACCCAGTTGAAATTAACGGAATCCCCGGCAGGAACAGAAAGCAGCGGCGGCAGGCTGGCCTTAGCCAGATTCTGCATGCTGTTGCCAACCTGATTGTTCACGCTGAAGGAGATAACCCGGAACTGTTCCAGCGTTTCACCGTCACGATCGAGCAGGTCAACACGCATGGGGAGTTTGGTTTCGGCATCAATCCAGACGATATAGCTGTAGCGCGTTCCGTCCCGGGCAACAACGCGAATTACCTCGCACAGTCTGTCCGCGATACGGGTACGCCCTACCGAAATAAAATCGTAGTAAGGGGCAAGCCGTTTAAAGTCGGTGTAAATGAGTGACGGCAGGGAATCAACGATATAGTCGCCATTCAGCGTGAAAGGCTCCAGGCCTGGCTCGAAATAGCTGATTTCGTTACCACGCTGGACAACTTCCCGACGCGGGCCATCCATCTGTAAAAGCTGGGCGAGCGGCTGGTTATCAAGACGGGCATGGCGATAGCGTAACGACTCGACGCCCTGCTTATTGATGCTGATAAATGCCAACTCGTAATTGAGTGACTGGCTGGCCAGATTCATTTGCTGCAACAACGCCCCGGATGATACATCAGCCGAGGCGTTGGCAGAGAAGAACAGGCTACCCGCCATCAGAGACATGGCGAACCAAAGTTGCTTCATTACTGCGATTGCGTTCCTAAAGTTTGGTTTCCGGGCACCTGCACAGCAGCTTGCTGTGTCTGCGCCTGCTCAAACTGAAGCTGTTCAGAGTGCAGACGACGCTGCAACTCATAATCCTGCAACATCGCATTAATGCGACGGCGCTGCTCCTGAACCTGCTGTTGCTGGCCGCCGCTGGCGGAAGCATCAGCCGGTACGCCCAGGCTTACCGGGCTAGCTTTGCCCATCATCGGCAGTGTGTTAAACACTGGCGCTTCTGGCTGCTGATTAGTTTCAGACTGAGTATTATAGTGCTGGACGCCAACAATAACTGCAAGCGATACGCATGCAGCCACACCCATTTGGGTAAGCTGGCTGGCCCACGGGCGCACCTTTTGCCAGAATGGCATTTTCTGCCACTGGTGAGGCGCGGGTTGAGCTTCAGGAATCAGCGGAGTGGTCTGATGAACAGGCTCATTCTCGATCGCCGCCATGACGCGGGCTGAGATATCGAAATGGAGAACCTCACCGGTGTCACCGCGAAGGGTGTCACGGATGAGATGGTAACTCTCCCAGGTCTCTTGCATTTCGGGTGAATGAGACAGCTCGTTGAGCAGCTCACTATCCACCGTTTCACCATCCATTAAAGCGGAAAGTTTTTCTTTCTGCATGCCTAATACCTTTTCCAGTATCCCGCTATCGTCAACGCCTGATAAGCGGTTGAACTTTATTATCAATAGCTTCTCGCGCACGGAAAATTCGTGAACGTACCGTGCCGACCGGACAATCCATGATAGCGGCTATCTCTTCATAGCTCAGACCATCCAGCTCCCGTAACGTAATTGCCATACGTAAATCTTCCGGGAGCGACTCGATCGTGCGAAAAACGATTTGTCTCAGTTCTTCTGACAACATTAAGTTCTCAGGGTTCGAAATTTCTTTCAATGCGCCGCCACTTTCGAAGTTTTCGGCGTCGATTGCGTCCACATCACTTGAAGGCGGACGACGGCCCTGAGCGACCAGATAATTCTTTGCCGTATTGACCGCAATACGGTACAGCCAGGTATAAAAAGCACTATCTCCCCGGAAAGAATCCAGCGCGCGATAGGCCTTAATAAAAGACTCTTGCACCACATCAGGCACATCGCCTGACGGTACATAGCGGGAAACCAGGCTCGCCACCTTATGCTGGTAGCGGACCACCAGTAGGTTAAAGGCTTTCTGATCTCCCTTCTGGACCCGTTCAACCAGGACCTGGTCCGTTAACTGCTCGCTCATCCGAGGTAATGTCTCCCCAAACCTAAATTCCACGCGTTATCGAAACGCCACTCTAAAATACCGCACTTTGAGCAAGCACCAATTAGAGTGTCTGATCTTCAATAAGTTCCGTAACGCCTTTGTTTTTGTTCATCGCGCCGCAGACCGTTCATTTTCTCTCATTATAAGTCTGTTCACGATACGCACCACTTTCTGACAAGAAACATCTTTTTCCCGCCAGAAGAGTAACGCAACACAGGCTTTATTTCACCACAAAATCTGACGCTAACGATCTGCTTCGCAAAATAATTTCACTCATTTACCCTCCATTTACCTCCGCTTACGCGTTTAGCCATTGCGACAGCCTCTAAAAAAATACGTGCGACATATCGCATTCAGGTGCTATTCTGCCCCAACACTGTTTAGTAAATTAAACAACAATCATGAACACAACACCTGAACTCCATTGTGATGTACTGATTATCGGCAGCGGCGCTGCCGGTCTCTCTCTGGCGCTGCGCCTGGCCGAGCATCAAAACGTAATCGTTCTGAGTAAAGGACCGATAAGTGAAGGTTCCACGTTTTATGCCCAGGGTGGCATTGCCGCCGTGTTTGATGAGACAGACAGCATTGCGTCTCACGTCGAAGATACGCTCATTGCCGGAGCAGGGATCGTGGATGCACACGCCGCAGAGTTTGTCGCCAGCAATGCCCGTCACTGCGTTCAGTGGCTCATCGACCAGGGCGTCTTGTTCGATACTCAGGTTCAACCCAACGGTGAAGAGAGCTACCACCTGACTCGCGAAGGCGGCCATAGCCACCGCCGCATCCTGCACGCAGCGGATGCCACCGGCAAAGAAGTAGAAACCACGCTGGTCAGCAAAGCGCTGAGCCATCCTAATATTCGGGTTCTCGAGCGAAGTAATGCCGTTGACCTGATCATTTCTGACAAGATTGGCCTGCCCGGCACGCGTCGCGTGGTGGGCGCCTGGGTCTGGAACCGCAATAAAGAGAAGGTGGAGACCTGTCAGGCGAAGGCTGTGGTGCTGGCAACGGGCGGCGCCTCCAAGGTGTATCAGTACACCACGAACCCGGACATTGCCTCCGGAGACGGTATCGCGATGGCCTGGCGCGCTGGCTGCCGGGTGGCGAACCTCGAATTTAATCAGTTTCACCCCACCGCCCTGTTCCATCCCCAGGCGCGCAACTTCCTGCTGACGGAAGCCCTGCGCGGTGAAGGCGCTTATCTGAAACGCCCTGACGGCTCCCGCTTTATGCCCGACTTTGACGCCCGGGGTGAACTGGCCCCGCGTGACATCGTTGCCCGCGCCATCGATCATGAAATGAAGCGTCTTGGCGTGGACTGCATGTATCTCGATATCAGCCATAAGCCAGCAGCGTTCATTCGCCAGCATTTCCCAATGATTTACGAGAAGCTGCTCAACCTTGGCATTGATTTAACGCGCGACCCGGTGCCCATTGTGCCAGCGGCCCACTATACCTGCGGTGGCGTGATGGTTGACGATCATGGACGTACTGACGTAGACGGTCTGTATGCTATCGGTGAGGTCAGCTATACCGGACTTCACGGCGCGAACCGTATGGCCTCTAACTCGCTGCTTGAGTGTCTGGTGTACGGCTGGTCGGCGGCGGAAGATATCACAAAGCGCATGCCTTACGCCCGCGAGACAGAGCACCTGCCAGCCTGGGATGAAAGCCGGGTGGATAATCCGGACGAGCTGGTCGTGATCCAGCATAACTGGCATGAGCTACGGCTATTTATGTGGGACTACGTGGGGATTGTGCGCACCACGAAACGTCTGGAACGCGCCTTGCGCCGCATCACCATGCTGCAGCAGGAAATTGATGAGTATTATGCCAACTTCCGCGTATCCAATAACCTGCTGGAGCTGCGCAATCTGGTGCAGGTGGCCGAGCTGATTGTCCGCTGCGCGATGATGCGTAAAGAGAGCCGCGGGCTGCACTATACCCTGGACTACCCGGATCAGCTTGCTGAGTCCGGCCCGTCGATACTCGCCCCGCAGGTTTACATAAACAGATAAAACGCCTGGGTCAGAGCAGTGTAATCTTCGGAATAACGCTGGTCTGGCCCACGGATCACCATCCGGTCATTAAAGCATTCACCCTCTTTTGGCGAGAGCGCCAGCAGCACGCGGTGCGGCAGTCGTCCTTCCGTATCCGAAATATCGGTACGCAGACGTAACGTCCAGCCGATCTCCTGCGCGATGCCGATAAACGTGTTGCCGGTACTCTCAGGCAGGACCACACAGAAAAAACCTTCTTCGGAGATGAGTTCTGCCGCACTGGTGAGCAGCGCTTTATGATCGAGGGAGCCGGTATAACGCGCCTGTTCACGCTCGGGGGTCCCGCACTCAACGCCGGGTTCGTAGTAGGGAGGGTTGCTGACGATCAGATCGTAACGCGCGGTTTGTTCAGGCGCCCAGGCGAGCACATCTGCGCATTCCACTTTCATTCGGGCTGCCCAGGGAGATTCGGCCATATTGTCACTCGCCTGCTCTGCGGCCTGCGCATCCAGTTCGACGGCATCAATGATGACATGTTCTTCCGTACGCTGCGCCAGCATCAGCGCCACCAGCCCGCTACCGGTACCGATATCAAGAATACGCTTAACACCTGCGACAGGCGCCCACGCTCCCAGTAAAATACCGTCTGTACCGACCTTCATGGCACAGCGATCGTGAGCGACAAAAAACTGTTTAAACGTAAAACCATCGCGGCGCAGCTGCGCTTTGAGTTGAGACATGTCAGGGCAACCTTCTAAGTGAAACTGGAGTAGCATAGGGGAAAGCGAAGTGGCCGAAAAGCGATATCCATACAAACAGATGAAGATTACAGCCGTAACGTCTATAATCAGCGCCCCACACAGAGGTAGAACATGACTGTAACGACTTTTTCCGAACTTGAACTCGATGAAAGCCTGCTCAATGCACTTGAGAGCAAAGGCTTTACACGCCCGACCGCCATTCAGGCAGCGGCCATTCCGCCTGCGCTTGAGGGCCGCGATGTGCTCGGTTCTGCGCCAACCGGCACGGGGAAGACAGCAGCCTATTTGCTGCCTGTGTTGCAGCATCTGCTCGACTTTCCGCGTAAAAAATCTGGCCCGCCGCGTATTTTGATCCTGACGCCTACGCGCGAACTGGCAATGCAGGTTGCCGATCACGCGCGTGAACTCGCGGCAAATACTCATCTGGATATCGCCACCATCACCGGCGGCGTTGCGTACATGAACCACGCCGAAGTGTTCAGCGAAAACCAGGACATCGTCGTTGCGACGACGGGCCGCCTGCTGCAGTACATTAAAGAAGAGAACTTCGACTGCCGCGCGGTTGAAACGCTGATCCTCGACGAAGCCGACCGCATGCTGGACATGGGCTTCGCTCAGGATATCGAGCACATTGCTGGCGAGACGCGATGGCGTAACCAGACGATGCTGTTCTCTGCCACCCTCGAAGGGGAAGCGATCAAAGACTTCGCAGAGCGTCTGCTGGAAGATCCGGTGGAAGTCTCGGCAACGCCGTCCACCCGTGAGCGTAAGAAGATCCACCAGTGGTACTACCGCGCGGATAACCTTGAGCACAAGGTCGAATTGCTGAAACACCTGCTCAAACAGGAAGATGCTCTGCGCACAATCGTATTTGTGCGCAAGCGCGAGCGCGTGCACGAGCTGGCTGAAATGCTCCGTAACGCCGGGATCAACAACTGTTATCTTGAAGGCGAGATGGCGCAGATCAAGCGTACCGAAGGGATTAAGCGTCTGACCGATGGCCGCGTTAACGTGCTGGTTGCCACAGACGTTGCCGCTCGCGGGATCGACATCCCTGACGTCAGCCACGTTATTAACTTCGATATGCCGCGCAGCGGCGATACCTACCTGCACCGTATTGGTCGTACCGGCCGCGCGGGCCGCAAAGGCATTGCGATTTCACTGGTCGAAGCGCATGACTACCTGCTGCTGCAGAAAATTGGCCGCTATGTTGACGAGCCGCTGAAAGCACGCGTGATTGACGAACTCCGCCCGACCACGCGTGCGCCGAGTGAAAAGATGACGGGTAAACCGTCCAAGAAAGCGCTCGCAAAACGTGCTGAGAGAAAAGAGAAAGAAAAAGAGAAACCGCGCGTGAAGCAGCGCCACCGCGATACCAAAAATATTGGTAAGCGCCGTAAGCCAAGCTCTGCCGCACCAGAGACGAAAACTGAAGAGTAAAAAAAAGCCGGGGAAATCCCCGGCTTTTTTATTCCCCCCTGCTGAAGCCGTTACAGGCTTTCAGTAAAGGTACGGGCGATAACGTCGCGCTGCTGTTCTGGAGTCAGTGAGTTAAAGCGAACCGCATAGCCAGACACGCGGATGGTCAGCTGTGGGTATTTTTCTGGGTGCTCAACGGCATCCATCAGCGTTTCGCGGCGCAGCACGTTAACGTTCAGATGCTGACCCCCTTCCACGCGCACTTCCGGCTGCACTTCCATAGGAACTTCACGGTACTCGATTTCGCCCAGTTTGTTTACCGGTACGATTTCATCTTCAGTAAAACCCGCTTTCGCAACGACGCAGCGCGCTTCGTTCTTCTCGCTATCCAGCAGCCAGAAAGAATTGAGCAGATCGTCATTTGCAGCTTTAGTAATCTGGATACCTGTAATCATGTGTTGCCTCCCTTAGGCTACATTAACTGGTGTCGGCCTCTTGCGGCCAATTGGTAAAACCATTGTTTCTTGTGTGTATATAT
Source organism: Enterobacter sp. 940_PEND (assembly GCF_001059415.1). Classification (NCBI taxonomy): domain Bacteria; kingdom Pseudomonadati; phylum Pseudomonadota; class Gammaproteobacteria; order Enterobacterales; family Enterobacteriaceae; genus Enterobacter; species Enterobacter sp. 940_PEND. Next base: position 9,572 of record NZ_JUMS01000134.1, on the reverse strand, counting down.
AACATTCACACCCCGGTGATTTATTGATTTAAATCAACAAAAACACCAACCACATAAAGAGTGTGGTTTGAATTTATTGTTTCAGATCAATTTCACAGTTTTACCAATTCAACTTACCCTGCATCTTTTCAAAATAAATTTAGCCACTTAGCACGTATTTCAGCGCGTAATTTTGCTCACCGGAGTGAAACAGGTAAGCTAGTCAGAGATTGAGATTCGCAGGAGAGCGAGATGACGACACCTTTAACCTGGCATGACGTGCTGGCAGAAGAAAAGCAGCAGCCTTATTTTATCAATACGCTCAGCACCGTTGCCGCTGAGCGTCAGTCCGGACAGACGATTTACCCGCCGCAGAAAGACGTGTTCAACGCCTTTCGCTACACCGAACTGAGCGATGTGAAAGTGGTCATTCTGGGTCAGGATCCCTATCACGGCCCCGGGCAGGCGCATGGGCTGGCGTTTTCCGTTCGTCCGGGCGTGGCTATACCCCCTTCTCTGCTCAACATGTATAAAGAGCTTGAAGCAACGGTGCCCGGTTTTACCCGGCCAAACCACGGTTACCTGGAAAGCTGGGCGCGCCAGGGCGTGCTGTTGCTGAATACGGTGCTTACCGTACGGGCGGGTCAGGCGCACTCGCACGCCAGTCTGGGCTGGGAGACGTTTACCGATAAAGTCATCAGCCTTATCAACGAGCATCGTGAAGGGGTGGTGTTTTTACTCTGGGGTTCTCACGCGCAGAAGAAAGGGGCGATTATTGACCGTCAGCGTCATCACGTGCTGAAAGCACCGCACCCGTCACCGCTTTCTGCGCATCGCGGTTTCTTTGGCAGTAATCATTTTGTTCTGGCGAATGAATGGCTGGAAAAACGTGGCGAAAAGCCAATTGACTGGATGCCTGTATTACCGGCAGAGAGCGAGTAGTTTGAGTTTGTATGCCCGGTTCACCGGGCATACAAAAAGCACAATGGATTATGCCTTATTCTGGCGCCACCATTCGGCCAGCAGTACGCCGGTCGCAACGGATACGTTCAGACTTTCCACATTGCCTGTTCCGTCGATAGAGACGCTCAGATCCGCACTGGAGAGCGCCGCGTCAGACAGACCATCACGTTCCTGACCCAGCACCAGCACCATTTTGCGCGGCAGCGTCGCTTTAAACAGCGGCGTACCGGCATGGCTCGAGGTGGTCACGATGGAATAACCTGCTTTACGGAACTGCTCGAGGGCGTCCAGAACGCTGTCGCCGGTGATCGGCTGTACGTGCTCGGCTCCGCCTTCCGCAGTACGGATCGCGGCGCCGGATTCCAGCAGCGCGGCATCCTGCAACAGCACGCCTTTCACGCCAAAGTGCGCGCAGCTGCGCATCATTGCGCCCAGGTTGTGCGGGTTGCCCACATCTTCCAGCGCCAGCACGCAGTCATCGGCATCCGCCTGGCTGACCCACTGCTGCACGGTCGTGCCGTTACGCTTTTTGATCAGGAAGCAGACGCCGCCGTGGTGTTCAGTGCCGGACGCTTTGGTCAGCTCGGCATCATCAACCACGTGGTAGGCTTTACGGTTCGCGGCCATCCAGCGCAGCGCTTCTTTGAAGCGCGGGGTCACGCTCTGGATAAACCAGGCGCGGACGATACACTCAGGACGGCTCTGGAACAGCGCCTGGCAGGCGTTTTCACCATACACGCGAGTCTCTTCCGCACGCTGACGGCGCAGCACTTCCGGGTCGATAAAGCTTTTCCCGCTGATACCGCCGTGATCGGCTTTTTCCGGCGTCTCATCGCCAGGGGCGCGAGAAACGGTGCGCCACGGGGAGGCGTTATCACGTGAGAAGTCATCCCGCGGACGGTCATCGCGTGGACGGTCACTGCGCGGGCGGTCGGAACGCGGACGGTCATCGCGTTTGCGATCGTCACGTTTGCGGTCATCACCTCGGTTATTTCTGTCATCGCGGGCGGGGCGACGGCCACCGTCTGCACGAGAAGACGCCGGACGCCCGCCACCTTTTCCGGTACGCGGATTTTGGGTGCGTTTATCAGAGTCATCATCACTGCGGACATACATCACTTTGACCTTGCCGCTTTTGTTTTTCATTTCGTCGTTCATGCTTTTCTCCACCAGCGCTGCGCGAAGCGCGCAGATTACCCGATGTGCCAGCGCATAGCCATAATTTCGTACAAAAGCCTGTGACTATTGTTCTCATTGAATAAAACGCATTGTTGTTTCAAACAGGCTCATTGATAATATGTAACATATTAGAAACATTATCGGCGTTGTGCCGCTGTCCCACGGCTCTATCAGAGGTTAGTTATGAATACCGTATGTGCCAACTGTCAGGCTCTTAATCGCATTCCGGACGATCGGATGGAAGATGGTGCGAAATGCGGACGTTGTGGCCATGAATTATTTGATGGCGATGTCATTAACGCGACGGGTGCTACGCTGGACAAACTCCTCAAGGACGATCTTCCTGTCGTGATCGATTTCTGGGCGCCATGGTGCGGCCCATGCCGTAGCTTCGCGCCGATTTTCGAAGATGTGGCCGAAGAGCGCAGCGGAAAAATGCGGTTCGTTAAGGTCAATACCGAAGCCGAACCCGAACTGAGCGCCCGTTTTCGTATTCGCAGCATACCGACCATTATGATTTTTAAAAATGGTGAAGTAATCGATATGCTCAACGGCGCGGTTCCAAAAGCGCCTTTTGAAAGCTGGTTAAACGAGTCTCTGTAACATTCTCGGGGCACGTCTTGTGCCCCGCTCCCGCCTCTGCGAAAATAGCGTTTTTCCTGCATTTCGCCCATGACTGATAACGCCGTTCTTAAATTACGCGCCGAACGCCTTGCGCGCGCCACCCGACCGTTCCTCGCCCGAGGCAACCGTATTCGCCGCTGTCAGCGCTGCCTGCTGCCGCTGAAGGTTTGTCTGTGCGAGACGCTGGCACCGAGTACGGCACAAAGCCGTTTTTGTCTGGTCATGTTCGATACCGAGCCGATGAAACCCAGCAATACGGGGCGTCTTATCGCCGATATTCTGCCGGATACCGCCGCGTTTCAGTGGTCCCGTACGGAGCCACCTCAGGCCCTGCTGGACCTGGTGGCCAGCCAGGACTATCAGCCGATGGTCGTTTTCCCCGCGTCTTATGCAGGCGTGGGGCGCCAGGTGCTTTCAGCGCCGCCATCCGGTAAACCGCCGCTGTTTATCATGCTGGACGGCACCTGGACCGAAGCGCGAAAAATGTTTCGCAAAAGCCCCTATCTCGACGCGCTGCCGCTGATTTCTGTAGATCTTTCCCGCGTCTCCGCCTACCGCCTGCGTGAAGCGCATGCTGACGGGCAATACTGCACCGCCGAAGTGGCAATTGCGCTTCTGGATTTAGCGGGAGATACCGCTGCGGCTGGGGCTCTGGGCAACCATTTCTCATGCTTCCGGGAGCGCTATCTGGCGGGAAAAACCGTTCATAAGGGCAGCGTCACAGCGCCCGAGCCAGAAAGCGTTTAAAATCATCAGGTCGCTTGCATTCACAGGAGGCCTGCATGAGCCAGCGAGGGTTAGAAGCGCTACTTCGTCCTAAATCCATTGCCGTTATCGGCGCATCAATGAAACCGGATCGTGCTGGCTATCTGATGATGCGCAATCTGCTGGCCGGGGGATTTAATGGCCCCGTCATGCCCGTCACACCGGCGTATAAGGCGGTTCAGGGAGTGCTTGCATGGCCTGATGTACAGAGCCTGCCTTTCGTGCCGGATCTGGCCGTACTGTGTACAAATGCGAAACGGAATCCGGAGCTGCTGGAATCGCTCGGCAAGAAAGGGTGTAAAACCTGCATTATTCTCTCGTCTCCGCCTGAACAGAAAGCCGAGCTTCTGGCCTGCGCCAGCCGCTATCAAATGCGCATTCTTGGGCCAAACAGTCTCGGCCTGCTCGCCCCCTGGCAGGGCTTAAATGCCAGCTTCTCTCCGGTTCCGATCCGCAAAGGCAAGCTCGCGTTTATCTCGCAGTCGGCTGCGGTATCGAACACCATCCTCGACTGGGCGCAGCAGCGTGAAATGGGATTCTCCTACTTCATTGCCCTGGGCGACAGCCTGGATATCGACGTTGATGAGCTACTGGATTTTCTGACGCGTGACGGCAAAACCAGTGCGATCCTGCTTTATCTTGAGCACCTCAGCGACGCGCGTCGTTTTGTCTCGGCTTCGCGAAGCGCTTCGCGCAATAAGCCGATCCTGGTGATCAAAAGCGGACGCAGCCCTGCGGCACAGCGTCTGCTGCATTCTCATTCCGGCATGGATCCCGCCTGGGACGCCGCCATTCAGCGCGCGGGGTTGCTGCGGGTACAGGATACGCACGAGCTTTTTTCCGCCGTTGAGACGTTAAGCCATATGCGCCCGTTGCGCGGTGAGAAGCTAATGATTGTCAGTAACGGTGCGGCCCCTGCCGCGCTCGCGCTGGACGAGCTGTGGCGGCGCTTCGGCAAGCTGGCAACGCCGAGTGAAGAGACGCTGCAGCGCCTGAAAGAAGCGCTTCCGACCAGCGTGACGCCCGGCAATCCGCTTGATTTACGCGATGACGCCAGCAGCGACCGCTATATCAGGGCGATATCCATTTTGCTGGATAGCCAGGATTTCGATGCGCTGATGATTATCCACTCCCCCAGCGCGGTCGCGCCGGGCAGTGAAAGCGCGCGCGCGCTTATTGATGCCGTGCGCAACCATCCACGCGGTAAATACGTTACCCTGCTCACCAACTGGTGCGGCGAGTTTTCCTCTCAGGAGGCGCGGCGCTTGTTCAGCGAGGCCGGGCTGCCAACCTACCGCACGCCGGAAGGCACCATCACCGCATTTATGCATATGGTGGAATATCGCCGCAACCAGAAACAGCTGCGTGAGACGCCGGCTTTGCCGGGGAATCTGACGGCGAACACCGTCGACGTTCACCGGCTGTTGCAGCAGGCCATTGAAGAAGGCGCGACCTCGCTTGATACCCATGAGGTCCAGCCCATTCTGGGCAGCTACGGGATGCAAACCCTGCCGACCTGGATCGCCAGCGACAGCGCAGAGGCCGTGTATATAGCCGAACAGATTGGCTATCCGGTGGCCCTGAAGCTCCGCTCCCCGGATATCCCGCATAAGTCTGATGTTCAGGGGGTTATGTTATACCTGCGTACGGCGACTGAGGTGCAGCAGGCAGCTGATGCTATTTTCGACCGGGTAAAAATGGCCTGGCCGCAGGCAAGGATCCACGGATTGCTGGTGCAAAGCATGGCCAACCGTGCAGGAGCCCAGGAATTACGGGTGGTGGTTGAACACGATCCCGTCTTCGGACCGCTCATCATGCTGGGGGAAGGTGGCGTTGAGTGGCGCCCGGAGGAGCAGGCCGCGGTGGCGTTACCGCCGCTGAACATGAACCTGGCGCGGTATCTGATCATCCAGGCGATCAAAAGTAAAAAGATCCGTGGCCGGAGTGCGCTGCGCCCGCTTGATATTGCCGGGTTAAGCCAGTTCCTGGTGCAGGTCTCTAACCTGATTGTGGATTGTGCCGAAATCCAGCGGCTGGACATTCATCCACTGCTCGCCTCCGGCAATGAGTTCACGGCGCTGGACGTGACCCTGGATATCGCGCCATTCGAAGGAGACAGAGAGAGCCGTCTGGCAATCCGCCCGTATCCCCTGCAGCTGGAGGAGTGGGTTGAGATGAAGAATGGGGAACGCGCCTTGTTCCGCCCTATCCTGCCGGAAGATGAGCCCCAGCTGCGGGCCTTTATCTCTCAGGTCACGAAAGAGGACCTTTATTATCGCTATTTTAGCGAAATCAACGAATTTACCCACGATGATTTAGCCAATATGACCCAGATCGACTACGATCGAGAAATGGCGTTTGTTGCCGTTCGTCGCTCCGATAAGGGGGATGAGATCCTCGGCGTCACGCGTGCGATTTCTGACCCGGATAACGTCGATGCGGAGTTTGCGGTGCTGGTGCGCTCCGATCTTAAAGGCCTGGGTCTGGGAAGACGGCTGCTGGAAAAACTCATCGGTTATACGCGAGATCACGGATTGTTACGCCTTAATGGCATTACTATGCCTAACAATCGCGGTATGGTGACCCTGGCGCGAAAACTTGGGTTTGACGTTGATATTCAGCTGGACGAAGGTATTGTGGCCTTGTCCCTCAGTCTGAGATCAGCAGACAAACGCGAGTAAGCTACTGGAAATGTTACCCACTTTGGACGGGACTGGTGGTATCATTGTCCGCTTATGTTGTTTGCATGGTACAGACAACCCTTCAATGAACAGAGAAGAAACGCACTGTGATGTTGTCAAAATTTAAGCGTAATAAACATCAACAACACCTTGCTCAACTACCGAAGATTTCTCAGTCAGTTGATGATGTAGAGTTCTTTTACGCTCCCGCTCATTTTCGGGAGACGCTTCTGGAAAAGATTGCCAGCGCCACGCGACGCATTTGCATTGTGGCGCTGTATCTTGAACAGGATGAAGGCGGGCGCGGGATCCTGAACGCGCTCTATGAAGCCAAACGTCAGCGACCAGAACTTGATGTTCGCGTGCTGGTAGACTGGCATCGCGCTCAGCGTGGCCGTATTGGCGCTGCCGCCTCAAACACTAATGCCGACTGGTATTGCCGTACGGCGCAGGAAAATCCTGGCGTTGATGTGCCTGTTTATGGCGTCCCGGTAAATACCCGTGAAGCGCTCGGCGTCCTTCATTTCAAGGGGTTCATCATTGATGACAGCGTGCTGTACAGCGGTGCAAGTCTGAATGATGTTTACCTTCATCAGCTCGATAAATATCGCTACGACCGCTACCATCTGATCCGTAATCCGCAGATGGCCGATATCATGTTTAACTGGGTTGATAAAAATCTGGTCCATGGCCGTGGTGTTAATCGCCTTGACGATCCCGAGCGTCCTAAAAGCCCGGAAATCAAAAACGATGTTCGCGCCTTCCGTCAGGAGCTGCGTGATGCGGTCTATCATTTTCAGGGCGATGCGAACAACGAAGAGTTATCCGTTACCCCGCTGGTAGGGCTCGGCAAATCAAGCCTGCTTAACAAAACGATCTTCCATCTGATGCCGTGTGCAGAGCAGAAACTCACCATCTGTACGCCGTACTTCAACCTTCCTGCCGTGCTGGTGCGTAATATCATTCAGCTGCTGCGCGACGGTAAAAAAGTGGAAATCATCGTTGGCGATAAAACTGCAAACGACTTCTTCATTCCTGAAGATCAGCCGTTCAAAATCATCGGTGCGCTGCCTTATCTCTACGAGATTAACCTGCGCCGTTTCCTGAGCCGTTTACAGTATTACGTAAACACTGACCAGCTGGTTGTGCGTCTCTGGAAAGATGAAGACAACACTTACCATCTGAAAGGAATGTGGGTCGACGATGAGTGGATGCTGCTGACCGGTAACAACCTGAACCCACGCGCGTGGCGACTGGATCTGGAAAACGCTATCCTAATCCATGACCCGCAGCATGAGTTAGCCGCAAAACGTGAACGTGAGCTGGAGCTGATTCGCACACATACCACTGTGGTGAATCATTACCGCGAACTGCAGAGCATTGCCGATTACCCGGTGAAAGTCCGCAAGCTTATCCGCCGCTTGCGTCGTATTCGTATCGACCGACTTATCAGCCGTATTCTGTAATGTCCAGGCCCTGCCACACGCAGGGCTTTTTTATGGAGCCCGTTGATGCGTATTCCTCTGTTACTGAGCGTCCTCTTTCTGAGCGGCTGTAGCCATATGGCCAACGATAGCTGGTCAGGACAGGATAAAGCCCAGCATTTCCTCGCTTCCGCGATGTTGTCTGCAGCCGGTAATGAATATGCGCAGCATCAGGGATACAGCCGGGATCGCAGTGCGGCAATTGGGTTGATGTTCTCAGTCAGTCTTGGAGCATCAAAAGAACTGTGGGATAGCCGCCCCGCAGGGAGCGGCTGGAGCTGGAAAGATTTCGCCTGGGATGTCGCCGGCGCAATGACCGGCTATGCCGTGTGGCAGATGGCGCGCTATTAAAGTCGAATGCCTTTCCCTTTGCGATGCAGCACCAGGGAAACAACAAAGGCCAGTGCGCCCATTATCGTTACGTACCAGAAGAATGTCGTTTCACTTCCCCATGATTTAAGCGATAACGCAACGTACTCCGCCGATCCGCCAAACAACGCATTAGCTACCGCATAAGAGAGCCCTACCCCTAAAGCACGTACCTGCGCCGGGAACATTTCGGCTTTCAGTATTCCGCTAATAGAGGTATAGAAACTGACAATCACCATCGCCAGCATCACCAGCGCAAACGCGGCATACGGCGAAGTCACGTGCTGAAGGGCAGACAGAATAGGTACGGTACATAACGCCGACAGCCCGCCAAAAATCAGCATCGACGTTCGTCGACCGATTTTATCCGAGAGCGCACCGACAATAGGTTGTATGAGCATAAAGATAAACAGCGCCACGGTCATGACTACGCTGGCAACGTTTGCGTGCATGCCGGTGGTGTTCACAAGGTACTTTTGCATATAGGTGGTGAACGTGTAGAAACTAAGAGAGCCGCCCGCAGTAAAGCCCAGTACCATAAGGAAAGCTTTGCGGTTACGCCATAACCCTTTGAATGTTCCAGCCTCCTTCAGCGTTCTGACTTCCTTCTGAGAGGTTTCATCTAACTGACGGCGTAGCCAAAGTGCGACAACCGCCAGTACTGCGCCCATCGCGAAAGGAATTCGCCATCCCCAGGCGTGAAGTTGTTCGTCCGTCAGGATTTGCTGCAGGATCACCACCACAAGAATGGCCAGCAGTTGACCACCAATCAGCGTGACATACTGGAATGAGGCGTAAAAACCTTTACGGCCTTCCAGTGCAATCTCACTCATGTAGGTCGCACTGGTACCGTATTCTCCGCCCACCGATAATCCCTGAAATAAGCGGGCCAGTAAAAGTAGCGCCGGTGCCCAGGTACCAATCGATTCATATCCCGGTAAGCAGGCGATCACCAGAGAACCAAAGCACATCATGCACACCGAGATCAGCATAGAAGTCTTACGGCCACGACGATCCGCAATACGACCGAACAACCAGCCCCCGATGGGCCGCATTAAAAACCCTGCGGCAAAAACCCCCGCCGTTTGTAGCAGCTGCGTTGTGGTGTTGCCGGATGGGAAAAAAATATGTGCGAAGTAGAGTGAACAGAATGAGTAGACGTAAAAGTCGAACCATTCAACCAGATTCCCTGAAGAGGCGCTGACTATTGCCCATACCCTTCTTCGGGTATCACTGTTAGCCAGCGTCCCGTTTGATGTAATGCTTTCTGTCATTGTGATTATACTCCTGCCATAAACAGCGGCGTATTGAGCCAGGAGACTCAATTACCTCGTAAATAAAATGTTATAATTTTGTTATAAATAACATTGCGACAGGGATCACACATTCCATTAGCAGGATAAGGGATTAAGAGGAAGGCCAGAGAGGATAAGCACAAAGCAAAAAACCCCGCACCTTACGGTGCGGGGTTCTTCTAATTGATGCCTGGCAGTTCCCTACTCTCACATGGGGAGACCCCACACTACCA
>NZ_JUMS01000133.1:0-10380 GCF_001059415.1 Enterobacter sp. 940_PEND | reverse complement strand
CCGGACATCTTAACTTAGCCATTATCGGACATTACAACTTTGCTACTACACATATTGGTGCGCATAATGTATATTATGTTAAATTTAATATGGGCATCAGAGAATTAGCCATAAACCGTTCAGTCAAAACCCTCATATGCGCTTTTTCGCCGTGAATGAACAGGACTGGACGCGGAGAAATTTCCTTAATGTAAGTCATCAGCGGGAAATTCATGAAGGACATCGAAACTCAATGAAGGTGTATACAGACTACCTTCCCGTCATCAACATGCTCCATCAAATGACCAATTTCGTTGATGAGATGTCTGGCACCATGCTCCGTTAACAATACTAGTAACGGGTCGATACCCCCTCTCTGACTTGGACCTTTAAGGAACATCTTTATGATTTGATCACTGAGTTAACGCTGCTATTATCTAAGTCTTAATGTTCGAATCATAAATTCTTTTTATTAATTACCTTGCTGTCTAATTGTCCTCACGGAATGAAGGAGCTCTCTGATGAACTTACCCGGTCAACAGTCGCCTGACACCACCCTCCCCGGTTATGACCTCTCGCGTAGCTTAGGCCTTCAAGCGGGTACTGATATCGATTTTAAAAAGCTGGCCGCCCAACTCGACTGCACGCGTAATTTTTACAATGTCGGCATCATTTTTGATGATGGAAAACAACGCTGGCTGGTACGCCCTTCACGCCGCATTGCAGATGTGAATCAGAGCACCGTCAGCCATGTGGTAATCAGTAAAATTCCGGATGCTAAGGAAATCAGTGCAGAAAAAGCTGTGGTGGCGACGCTAACGACTCCCTCACTTGCTACGGAAATTACTTCAACCGGTTTTGCCTGTGGCGCGATGCTTGTTACGCTTGTTATGGCGTTTGGTGCCGGTGCGGCAGTGCCTTTTACCGCTGGCGGGTCCGGTGTGATTGCCGCGATTAGCCTGTCCGGTACGCTGGCAACTGGCGCACAATGCATGATTGGCGCGGGCCGTCTGCTGGCAATCCATAACGATCATGGTTCTGATGTTGCCTGGCTCGACAGCCAGGACTGGTATGTAGCTACCACGACGGTTCTGGATGTCATTTCGCTGGCTGCGGCAGGAACCGCACTGCGAAGTACTTTAGAAACGTACAAGCTGATGAAAGCGGCATCCTCAAGTAAAGTTACCGCCTGGTTCCAAAGCCTCAGTCGTGCTGAGCGTAAGCGCATCACGGAAGAGATCATCAAAGCGCAAAATCCAGGTATTTCCAGCGCCGGCGTGAAGGCAGCGATCCGCGCAGGCGTCTACCCGAAACGTTTCCCCAGCGAATCATTACAAAAATCACTGCAACGTGAGCTGATGAGTGCCGTGAACAACGCATCGGCCTTTGTGGGCAGTTCACTCACGGGGACGATCCGCAATCCTCAAAACACCGTCCAGTCCGGGCGCTATGTAGTCGGTCTGTTGCAGTCATTTTCGCCTAACTAAACGCTGAGTATTCAAATGGTTAAAGTTTTTTCCCGCCGCCTGCAACACTGTAACGAGGTGGCTACCAGCATAAGCAATGCCTCCCCGACACAGCTGCAACAGCTAAAAACTGTGTTGGCTGACGAAATGGGCAAACCTGTAGGTCTACACACCATGGGTATTCCAGCGGCGATCAGTACCCTCGGGGTAATTGTCAGTTTCGCTATTCCTCAGCTGTGGCTGGGGTATGGCATACTCGCCGGACTCGACCAGCCAGCGGAACACGTATTCGTCTGGGTTGTCCTGATCGCCCTTCTGTTCGCTGGCCTTAACGGCGTGACGATGTTTATGATTGGCAAAGGCAGCATGCGCGCCGTGCGGTTACACCTTACGCTGGCGGTGATAAGCCTGGTATTAACGGCAGCCTATCTGCTGGTCGCGCTGAGCGGTAGCGCTGCTCCGGGCGTCAGTCTGACCGCGGCGCTAGTGAGTATCGTCATGCTAATGCTTAGCGGCAGCTGTGTACTTTCCACCCCCTTCTATAAGATGCTGCTGTTTACTCTACATAATCGTGCCTGGCGCAAGCTTCTCAGCCAGACGCGTGCTAAAACAGCGCGCTAAGCGTTCATCTCGTAAAAAAACCGCCGCTACCGGCGGTTTTTTTTATGGCTTTTTATGCCTGCGCAACCAAATTAACTTGTACGCCGCCGGAATAATAAACAGCGATAACAGCGGCGCCGTGATCATCCCGCCAATCATAGGTGCCGCTATCCGGCTCATGACTTCTGACCCTGCGCCCGTCCCCCACAGAATGGGCAGCAGACCGGCAATGATCACCGCGACGGTCATTGCCTTTGGCCGCACGCGCAGCACGGCGCCATGGTAAAGGGCGTCATCCAGCGCCTGTTCTGTGAACGTGTCCCGATGGGACAACGCTGGCTGAGCCTCAACGGCATGACGCAAATACATCAGCATGACCACCCCAAATTCTGCTGCCACCCCGGCCAGAGCGATAAAACCGGTGCCGGTTGCCACAGACATATGGAAGCCCTGCCAGTAAAGGAACCAAATTCCCCCGACCAGGGCGAACGGCAGACTCATCAGGATCAGCAGCGCTTCATCCACGCGACGGAACGCCAGATACAGCAGAATAAAGATGATCATCACCGTCATCGGCACCATCAGCTTCAGTTTCTTGTTGGCGTGTTCGAGCAGCTCAAACTGCCCGGAGAATGAGACGCTGGTGCCCGGCCTCAGCTTTACGTTCTGACTAATAGCCGTCTTAATGTCGTTCACCACCGACACCATATCCCTGCCGCGGGCATCAATATAAATCCAGCTTGCAGGCCGGGCATTCTCCGTTTTCAGCATCGTGGGGCCGGAAACCACGTTGATATCCGCCACATCGCCCAGCGTGATCTGCTGTTTCATCGGCGTCAAGATCGGCATCTGCTTTAACGTGCTCGGGCTGTTCCGGTAGTCCTGAGGATAGCGGATATTAATCGGGTACCGGGCGACGCCTTCCACCGTTTCCCCTACCGTCGCGCCGCCGATGGCCGAGGAGACAAAGAGCTGCACATCGCCTACCGTCATCCCGTAGCGCGAGGCTTTTTCCCGGTTGATATCGACGTCAATGTAGCGCCCGCCCTCCAGACGTTCAGCCAGGGCAGACACCACGCCCGGCACCGTTTTGGCTACCGTCTCGATGCTCTGCGCCGTGGCGTCAATATCCGACAGAACGGTACCTGACACCTTGATACCAATCGGGCTTTTGATCCCGGTCGAAAGCATATCGATGCGGTTACGAATGGGCGGAACCCAGAGGTTCGCCAGGCCGGGCAATCGAACGGTCTTATCGAGCTCGTCAATAATCTTGTCAATCGTCATGCCGGGCCGCCACTGATCCTCAGGCTTGAGCTGAATCGTGGTCTCCACCATTTCGAGCGGCGCGGAATCCGTTGCCGTTTCGGCCTTGCCGGTTTTGCCAAACACCGAGGCCACTTCAGGTACGGTTTTGATGAGTTTGTCCGTGGTCTGTAACAGCGCGGCCGCTTCTGCCGGAGAAACGCCCGGCAACGTTGACGGCATATACAGCAGATCGCCTTCATTAATCTTCGGCAGGAATTCGCCGCCCACCTGGCTGAGAGGCCAGATCACCGTGAAGATGGACAAGGCCGCAACCAGCAGGGTTGTTTTTGGCCAGCGGAGCACCTTAATCAGTAGCGGGTGATAGGCTTTAATCAGTAGCCTGTTCAACGGGTTACTGGTCTCAGCGGGAATCTTACCCCGGATCCAGAACCCCATCAGGATGGGGATAACGATGATGGCCAGCGCAGCCGCACCCGCCATGGAGTACGTTTTGGTGAAAGCCAGCGGACCAAACAGCCGCCCTTCCTGCCCCTCAAGAGTAAAGATGGGAATGAAGGATAAGGTGATGATCAGCAGGCTGATAAACAGCGCCGGGCCAACCTCGACAGAGGCATTGGTGATCACCTTCCAGCGGGTGGCGTTATCAATCTGCTCTTCCGGATGCTGGTGATCCCACTCTTCGAGCCGTTTGTGCGCGTTTTCAATCATGACGATGGCGGCATCCACCATCGCGCCGACGGCAATGGCAATGCCTCCCAGCGACATAATGTTGGCGTTCAGCCCCTGGAAATGCATGACGATAAAGGCAATACACAGGCCAAGCGGCAGAGAGATAATCGCGACCAGCGCAGATCGAACGTGCCACAGGAACAGGGCGCAGACGATGGCCACCACGATAAACTCTTCAAGCAGTTTGGAACTCAGATTGTCGATTGCCCGATCGATGAGCTGGCTGCGATCGTAGGTGGTCACAATCTCAACGCCTTCCGGCAGGCTGGCCTTCAGCGTCTCCAGCTTATCTCTCACCGCCGTGATGACTTCGCGCGCATTTTTGCCCGAACGCAGGATCACCACGCCACCCGCAACTTCCCCCTGCCCGTTCAGCTCGGCAATACCGCGGCGCATTTCCGGACCCGTTTGTACGCGGGCGACATCGCGAAGGTAAATCGGTACCCCGTTCTCGCCGGTTTTCAGGACGATGTTATTGAAATCGTCCATCGTCTGCAGATAGCCGCTGGCCCGGACCATATACTCCGCTTCCGCCATTTCAACTGACGATCCCCCCGCCTCCTGGTTAGACGACTCAAGGGCCTGCTTAACCTCCGGCAGGCTAATGCCGTACTGAGCCAGTTTTAACGGATTAACCTAGATCTGATACTGCTTCACCACGCCGCCGACGGAGGCCACTTCGGCCACGTTCGGGATAGTTTTCAATTCAAATTTCAGGAACCAGTCCTGCAATGAGCGCAACTCAGCGAGATCGTGTTTTCCGCTGCGATCCACCAGCGCATACTCAAATATCCAGCCCACGCCCGTGGCATCTGGACCAATTTCAGAGCTCACGCCGGCAGGCAGCTTGCCCTGAACCTGGTTCAGATACTCCAGCACGCGCGAACGGGCCCAGTACAAATCGGTGCCGTCTTCAAAAATGACGTACACGTACGAATCGCCAAACTGCGAAAACCCGCGCACGGTCTTTGCGCCGGGAACCGACAGCATGGTGGTCGTGAGTGGATAGGTGACCTGGTTTTCAACAATCTGCGGGGCCTGGCCGGGATAGCTGGTTTTGATAATCACCTGAACGTCAGAGAGATCGGGCAAGGCATCGACTGGCGTGTTAATAATCGTCCAGGTGCCCCAGACGCTGAGGAACAGCGCCCCCATCATGACCAGGAAACGGTTGGCGACCGACCGCCGGATAATCCATTCAATCATCATCGTCTCCTTAATGGCCAGAGTGCGCGCCGTCAGCAGCTTCAGCGTGACGCATGCGCTCCAGCGCGCCGGTAATATTGGCCTCCGAGTCAATCAGGAACAGACCGCTGACCACTACCGACTCCCCCTCTTCCAGTCCGCTACCAATGCCGGACTGCTGCTGAGACTCATGCAGAACGTGGATCCTTTTCGGGACAAAATTCCCGTCCGCATCAACCGTAATAACGCGCTGTTCTTTGCCGGTATCGATAACGGCCTGGGTGGGGATCAGCAGCATTTCCTGGCTTTGGGTGTTCAGCTTCAGGTAGGCATTCATGCCCGGTTTAAGCAGTTCATCCTTGTTATCGACCTGCAGGCGCACCTGCAGCGTACGGGTGGTTGGATCCACGCTCGGCAGAAGACTCCATTTTTCAACCGGGAAGGATTTATCCGGATAAGCCGGTATCGAAACAGCAAACTGCGAGGTCTCTTTCAGCAGATAAGCAATGGATTCAGGCACTGCCGCGCCGATCCAGACCGGATCCATCCCCTGAATTTGCGCCACCACCTTATCTTTGGAAATATTCATGCCGGTACGCAGGTCAAAGGCCGTGATCGCTCCGTCGATCGGCGCCCTGATGGTAAACCGGGTCTGGATAGTGCGGGTCGCACGCAGTCTCTGAATATCCTCATCCGGCATACCCGCCAGCCGAAGCCGTTCGAGAACCCCTTTGATTTGCGTCGGCGTTCCGCCGGTACCGGATAACAGCAGAAACTCGCTCTGCGCCTCTACCCAGTCAGGAATGGTTATATCAACGAGCGGCGTGCCTTTCTTCACCTTATCGCCCGTCGTCAGCGGGTACACTTTCTCCACGAAGCCTTCCGCGCGCGCCTGCACAATGACAAACTGATAGTCGTTGTAGCTGACGTTGGCCGGGATGGTCTGGGCATAGTTCAGCGTTCCGCGCGTCACCTTTTGCGTTTTTAATCCCAGGTTCTGAACCTGTGTCGGATCAATACGGATACCGGCACTGCTTTTATTGTCGTTTTCATCCGCATATTTCGGTACCAGATCCATATCCATAAACGGCGATTTACCGGGCTTATCGAATTTTACGTCTGGCTTCATCGGGTCATACCAGAAAAGTACCTTTCTTTCTGGTGCGCTATTTTCCGTTTTTACAGATGAATGAAAAACCTGCCATGCCGTCACCGATATCAGCCCTCCCGCAATAAGGCTGCTGACTATCACGGCAGCATATTTTATTTTTAATGAGGCCATGCCGCGTCTCGCTATTTAATGCTCTTGAGTAAAGAGAGATTGCCCTGCTGAACAAACGAGAAATTCACGTGGCTGCCGACTTTTAAGGCATTAATACTCTCGTCAGCCTGAATAAAGGTAAAACGCATGGTCATCGCGGGCCAGCCAATTTCCGGGATCGCTTCATGGGAAATCGTGACTTTTTTATTCGTGAGATCAATGTCCTTCACGATGCCGGTCCCCGTGATGACCTGCTCTGAGGTCCCTTCGCTGGCAGCACTCATCATCTCGTGCTGATGAACCTCAGCCTGGAGGCTGGCAGAAAACACAATGGAGAACGCACCAAATACAACGGCCTTAAGTGAATTGCGCATGGTTATTTTCCTGTTTAATTAAATAAGGTTATTCGACCCAACCGCCGCCGAGCGCGGTGAAGAGATTAATTTCATTAACCTGCCGGGCATAAATAAGGTCGAGAATATTTTGCTGGGTAGAGAAAAGAGAACGCTCCGCGTCAAGCACTTCGATATAGCTGACCGCGCCGCTGGAATATAACCCTCTGGCACGTTGAAGCGTGATGCGGAGCGAATCCAGATACCGCTGTTGTGCAGCAAGCTGCTGGTTAATGCTGTCCCGCAGCGCGAGCGCATCGGCAACCTGTTTGAAGGCGGACTGAATTTTTTGTTCGTAATTAACCACCGACTGCTGCTGGCGAATTTCGGCCAGCTTCAGGTTGGCCTTATTTCTGCCCGCATTAAAAATGGGAATTTCGATTTTAGGAATAAAATTCCACATCCCGCTCCCTGACGTGAACAGGCTGGACAACTCCGTGCTTCCGGTTGAAATCCCGCTGGTGAGTGATATGGACGGGAAAAAGGCGGCGCGCGCCGCGCCGATATTCGCATCGGCCGCTTTAAGCTGATACTCCGCCCCCATAATATCCGGGCGCTGCAGCAGTATCGCGGAGGAAAGATGGGGAGGCAGTTTTACCGGGGCGACATCGCTGGCGTTCATGCCGCCGTCGCCCGGGAGCGCGCGATACGTGCCGAGGACCAGCTGCAGGGCATTATTGGCCTGCGCCAGCTCCCCCTCTCTTTTGGCAATCTCTGCCTGCGTGCTTTCGATCTGTCCCCGGGCCTGTTCCAGCGCCAGGACGTTCGTACTGCCCGTCACCAGCTGCTGCTCAACGAAAGCATAAGACTGCTGGTAATTTGTCAGCGTATCCTGCGCGATGCGCAGCTGTTTATACGCCAGCTGCTGGTTAAAATAGCTCTGCGACACGTTAGAGACGAGCAGGATATGCACCGCGCGGCGGGCCTCTTCGCTGGCGAAAAAGTTTTGTCGGTCGGCATCGCTCATGTTCTTCAGCTTGCCGAAGAAATCGAGTTCATAGCTAAGCGCAAGGCCCGCGTCGTACTGCTGCGCGGTGGGTTTGTCACTTTTCAGCCCGCCTCTGTATGTGATGCCCGAGGAGGCATTCAGCTGAGGATAGCGATCCGCATCCGTCACGTTGAACTGCGCCCGGGCCTCTTCGACCTTCAGGGCGGCCATTTTCAGATCGCGATTGTTCTTCAGGGCCTCCGTAATCAGCCCGGCAACCTGAGGATCGACGAAAAAGTTGCGCCAGCCGGTGTCCTGATACCCAGCCGCCGCGGGCGTCAGGCCGTTACGGGAAAGCGAAAACTGCCGGGGGACAGGTGCTTCCGGCCGCTGGTACTCCGGGGCCAGCGAGACGCAGCCTGCCAGAATAAATACCGTACTGATGCTTAGTCGTTTTAACAGGAACATAACGGTTCAAATAAAGTCCAGAGTAGTTTTAGGGCTACTCTACGCAACGCATCCTGTTTGACGGGTGACAGGATAATGACAATGTTGTCATTTTTAACGTAAGTCATTGTGAACGGCGGCGGGCGCCATAGAATGTCCTCAGCAGCCAGTCAGGGGAGCACGATGAAAATACTGATCGTCGAAGACGAAATGAAAACCGGTGAGTACCTGAGTAAAGGGCTGACGGAAGCGGGGTTTGTTGTAGACCACGCGGATAACGGCCTGAACGGCTACCATCTCGCTATGACCGCGGAATACGATCTGCTGATTCTGGATATCATGCTGCCCGATGTGAACGGCTGGGATATTGTCCGCATGCTCCGCTCGGCCGGTAAAGGGATGCCTATCCTGTTACTCACGGCCCTCGGGACGATTGAACACCGGGTTAAAGGACTTGAGCTGGGCGCGGATGATTATCTGATTAAGCCTTTCGCCTTTGCGGAGCTGCTTGCCCGGGTAAGGACGCTGTTGAGGCGCGGAAATACGGTTATTGCGGAAAGCCAGCTTCAGGTGGCTGACCTGACGGTTGACCTCGTGTCGAGAAAAGTCAGCCGGGCCGGGAGCCGCATCCTGTTAACCAGCAAAGAGTTCAGCCTGCTGGAGTTTTTCATGCGTCATCAGGGTGAGGTGCTTCCCCGCTCCCTGATTGCCTCCCAGGTGTGGGACATGAATTTTGACAGCGACACTAACGCGATTGATGTGGCGGTAAAGCGGCTGCGCGCGAAAATCGATAACGATTTTGAACCGAAGCTGATCCAGACGGTGCGCGGCGTGGGCTATATGCTGGAGGTGCCGGATGCGCGTTAAGCTTGCCAGGCGCCCTTTTTCACTTGCCCTGCGGCTGACCTTCTTCATCAGCCTCTCCACGATACTGGCCTTTTTCGCCTTTACCTGGTTTATGCTGCATTCCGTTGAAAAGCATTTCGCGGAGCAGGATATCAGCGATCTGCAGCAAATCAGCACCGCGATGCACCGCATCCTGCAGTCTCCGGTCGATCCTGACCAAAAGAAAATCAGTAAAATCAAAGAGTCGATGGCCAGCTACCGCAACGTGGCCGTCCTGCTCCTGGATCCGCAGGGAAATACCCTGTTCAGCTCGACGCAAGGGGCGACACTGCGCCCTGCGATGAACACGGCGGATTTTAGCGAACACCGCCGCGCGCAGGATGTGTTTCTCTGGACGGTTGAAGACCCTGCCGAAAACATGCACGCCGGGTCCAACATGAAAATGGAAACGTACCGGATTATCGCCTCCTCAGGCACGGCGACGCTTCAGGGTAAACCCCAGAACTACGTTATGCTGATCGGGCTCTCCATTAATTTTCATCTCCACTACCTTGAGGCGCTGAAAAAAAACCTTCTGGCGATTGCCGCCGTTATCAGCCTGCTGATTATTCTTGTCATTCGCATCGCGGTGCGTCAGGGACATTTGCCTCTGCGTAACGTCAGCAACGCCATTAAAAACATCACCTCCGAAAATCTGGATGCACGACTGGAGCCGACACGCGTTCCGATTGAGCTGGAACAGCTGGTCATCTCCTTCAATCATATGATCGAAAAGATTGAAGATGTCTTTACCCGCCAGGCCAATTTCTCTGCCGATATCGCGCACGAGATCAGAACGCCTATCACCAATCTGGTGACGCAGACTGAAATCGCGCTGAGTCAGAACCGCTCGCAGAAAGAGCTGGAAGATGTTCTGTACTCCAGCCTTGAAGAGTACAACCGGATGACCCGGATGGTCAGCGACATGCTTTTCCTGGCGCAGGCGGATAATAATCAGCTCATCCCTGACCGGGTGATGTTTGATTTAAGTGCGGAGGTCATGAAAGTCTTCGATTTCTTCGAAGCCTGGGCCGAAGAACGCAATATTGCGCTCAAATTTAACGGAATGCCCTGTCTGGTTGAAGGAGATCCGCAAATGTTCAGAAGAGCGATCAATAATCTTTTATCCAACGCCCTGCGTTATACCCCTGAGGGACAGGCAATCACCGTTTCAATAAGAAATCAGGGAAGCTTTTTTGACCTTGTGATTGAAAATCCGGGGAAACCAATCCCTGAAGA
>NZ_JUMS01000132.1:0-61821 GCF_001059415.1 Enterobacter sp. 940_PEND | reverse complement strand
GCCTCGCCCCGGCCTGCAGGAAACGCCTCAGCGATTTACAGCCGGACCAGAGCATCGCTGAAAGTCTTCACTCGTTCTGAAACAAGGTTATTGCCTCTGCTTATAAATTACTGGGGAGCCCACAGTCCAAAGGGAGAGGGAATAAACAAAAAAAAAGCTCCCGATTGGGAGCTTTTTCACTGTCAGGACCGATTAATCGTCCAGGAAGCTACGCAGCACTTCAGAGCGGCTTGGATGACGCAGCTTGCGCAGCGCCTTCGCTTCGATCTGACGGATACGTTCGCGGGTAACGTCGAACTGTTTACCCACTTCTTCCAGCGTGTGGTCGGTGTTCATATCAATACCGAAACGCATACGCAGGACTTTCGCTTCACGAGCGGTCAGGCCAGCCAGAACGTCGTGCGTCGCAGCGCGCAGGCTCTCGGTGGTGGCAGAGTCCAGCGGCAGCTCGAGGGTGGTATCCTCGATGAAATCACCCAGATGCGAATCTTCATCATCACCGATTGGTGTTTCCATGGAGATTGGCTCTTTGGCGATCTTCAGCACTTTACGGATCTTGTCTTCCGGCATCAGCATGCGCTCGGCCAGCTCTTCCGGCGTCGGCTCGCGGCCCATCTCCTGCAGCATCTGGCGGGAGATACGGTTGAGCTTGTTGATGGTCTCAATCATATGCACCGGAATACGGATGGTGCGCGCCTGATCCGCGATAGAGCGGGTGATAGCCTGACGGATCCACCAGGTTGCGTAGGTGGAGAACTTGTAACCACGACGGTATTCAAACTTATCTACCGCTTTCATCAGACCGATGTTGCCTTCCTGAATCAGATCCAGGAACTGCAGACCACGGTTGGTGTATTTCTTGGCGATAGAGATAACCAGACGCAAGTTCGCTTCAACCATCTCTTTCTTCGCGCGGCGGGCTTTCGCTTCACCGATGGACATACGACGGTTGATGTCTTTAACCTGCTCGATGGTCAGGCCGGTCTCTTCTTCAATCTGATGCAGTTTCTGCAGGCCGCGATGTACGTCGTCCTTCACGTCGTGCAGTTTTTCAGACCACGGCTTGTTCATCGCGATAGCCGCGTTGAACCAGGTTTCGCTGGTTTCGTTGCCGGTGAAGAGGGTGATGAAGTTCTTCTTCGGCATTTTGCACTGCTCAACGCACAGCTTCATGATGATGCGTTCCTGGGTGCGTACGCGATCCATCATCACGCGCATGCTGTTCACCAGGTAGTCGAACTGTTTTGGCACCAGGCGGAACTGTTTGAATACCTCAGACAGTTTCAGGATCTCTTCCTGAGCGGCGGCATGGCTGCGGCCTTTCGCTTTAATGGTGTCACGCGTCACTTCGTACTGGGTACGCAGCTCGGCAAACTTCTCACGCGCCAGCTCTGGGTCGATGCTGTTGTCATCGTCCGCGGTGTCGTCGTCGCTCTCTTCCTCATCTTCGTCTTCGTCATCATCCATCTCTTCCTGAGACAGTTCAGAACCGACGTGAGTGGCGGTAGGTGCCATATCTTCTTCAGCGTTGGGGTCGACAAAACCCGTGATCAGGTCGGACAGGCGCGCTTCTTCTGCTTCAACGCGATCGTACTGCTCCAGCAGATAGGTGATCGCTTCCGGGTACTCGGCAACGGAGCACTGAACCTGGTTGATCCCGTCTTCGATGCGTTTTGCGATGTCAATTTCGCCTTCGCGGGTCAACAGTTCAACGGTACCCATTTCGCGCATGTACATGCGGACCGGGTCAGTGGTACGCCCGATTTCAGATTCCACGCTGGACAGTACCTGTGCAGCAGCTTCTTCCGCATCTTCGTCAGTGTTGTTGGAGGTTTCAGCCAGCAACAGATCATCGGCATCCGGTGCTTCTTCCATCACCTGAATGCCCATGTCATTGATCATTTGGATGATATCTTCGATTTGATCTGAATCGACGATATCTTCCGGCAGATGGTCATTGACCTCGGCATAGGTCAGATAGCCTTGCTCCTTACCACGTTGGACAAGAAGTTTCAGCTGTGACTGCGGGTTTTGCTCCATAAGACGGTATCCACACTTAATTCGTTTGATTGGTGTCGGCGATGGGGCTGCCAACCTTTAAAGCGAGGGCGTACTTATATTTTTGCCGCTGCCTCTCAGTGCGGCTGCCGGGGGCTTCCCGATCGATATTCGGCACTTAAGCCGTTAAATTTTTTATTTCTTCGCCAGTTCCTGGTTAATCATCCAGAGCTCCCGGCGTTCTTCGCTGCTTAAACCGTGTGTGCGCTCGCGAGCTATCAACTCTTCCTGGCGCAGCTCAAGCATCGAATCAAACATATGGTTGAGTGAGTCGGTGAACGTTTTTTCTGCAATGTCCTTATCTGCTATATCGTCCCACATCGACAATTTTTCAAGGGTAGCGGCCTCTTTTGTGCCGCGATAATGCTCTAAAAGTTGTCCGGTGGTCAGACCTGGCTGAGACAAACACGTGTTGACCAGTTCTGAAAATAAGCCAAGCCCGGGCAATTTTTCGTGGTTTAAACCCGCCAGCGACGGCACCTGCGGCGCAAGCTCGGGGTTTTGGACCAGCAACCCTATCAGTATACGCATGGTTGTGCGTTTTAGCTGAGGCGCGGGGCGAACCGTGCCGTTTTCAGCCTGTTTTGGCATTAAACGTTCAAGCTGGCTGTCATCCAGAATGCCGAGCTTGTTGCCTAACTCCTGACGCAGATAGATGCGCAGCGTTTCGCCGGGCACCTGGCTGATTAACGGCAGCGCCAGCGTGCTGAGCTGCGCGCGCCCGTCAGGGGTACTCAAATCGACCTGCGGCATCAGGCTGTTAAACAAAAACGTGGAGAGCGGCTGAGCCTGCTCCATCCGCGCTTCAAACGCCGCTTTGCCCTCTTTACGCACCAGCGTATCCGGGTCTTCGCCGTCGGGCAGAAACATAAAGCGTAGCTGACGCCCGTCGGTCATATACGGCAGCGCGGTTTCCAGCGCGCGCCAGGCGGCGTCGCGCCCTGCGCGGTCACCGTCGTAACAGCAGATGACGTTGTTGGTCACCCGGAACAGCAGTTGAATATGATCGGCGGTGGTGGACGTCCCTAACGACGCAACCGCGTAGTTGATGTCGTACTGCGCCAGCGCCACGACGTCCATATAGCCTTCGACGACCAGAAGACGCGGAGGTTCCGCATTATCCTGCTGCGCCTCATAAAGACCGTACAGCTGGCGGCCCTTATGGAAAATATCGGTTTCCGGGGAGTTGAGGTATTTCGGCAGGGCATCACCCAGCACGCGACCACCAAAACCTATTACCCGGCCACGCTTGTCGCGGATCGGGAACATCACCCGTTCGCGGAAGCGGTCGTAGCTTCGTCCCTGGTCGTTAGTGACCAGCATGCCTGCATCGATGAGAGACTTACGATCTTCGCTATTGCCGCCAAAACGCTTTAACACGTTGTCCCAGCCGGGCGGGGCGTAACCAATAGCGAAACGCGCAATGACATCGTCGCTCAGTCCGCGCTTGTTCAGATACTGACGCGCAGGCTCAGCCGCAGAGTGCTTAAGAGACTGTTGGTAAAACGAATTCAGGCCATCCATCAGTTGATACAGCGTTTGCCGTTGATGGCGCTCGATCTGACTTGGCCCACTGCCTGCTTCATACGGCACTTCAAGGTTATGCATCGCCGCCAGCTCTTCGACGGTTTCAACGAACTCGAGCTTGTCGTAATTCATCAAAAAATCGACGGCATTACCGTGTGCGCCACAGCCGAAGCAATGGTAGAACTGCTTTTCACCGTTTACGGTGAAGGAGGGGGTTTTTTCGTTATGGAACGGACAGCACGCATGGTAGTTCTTGCCCTGCTTTTTTAGCTTTACCCGCGCGTCGATGAGATCGACGATGTCGGTTCTGGCAAGCAGGTCATTGATGAAAACGCGTGGGATTCTTCCGGCCATATGCCCCAAAATTTTAAGCGACTTATAAACGAAAACAAGCCGCGCATTCCTTCCGGAAGCACGGCCTTACGACTATTACTCTGTCTGTCAATTGAGGGCTGAGGCCCTCAACCAATTAGTACAGACGAGTACGGCGTGCGTTTTCGCGAGCCAGTTTCTTCGCGTGACGTTTCACAGCGGAAGCTTTAGCGCGCTTACGTTCGGTCGTTGGTTTTTCATAAAACTCACGACGACGAACTTCAGCCAGAACACCTGCTTTCTCGCATGAACGTTTGAAGCGACGCAGTGCTACGTCGAACGGCTCGTTTTCACGTACTTTAATTACCGGCATGTAACTCTCACCTTTAATAAATTCGGTTTGCCGCTGGCATCAACGCCAGCTTATTTCAAAATGGTGCGGAATTTTACTGCAAATGCTGCTGCTTTGTAAAGCACCGATGCGATTTTGAAAGGGACTTTAATAAGGGTGAGGAGTATACACGAGCCTTCTTCCTGGGGCGAACAAAGTTTTACATCAACCCGCCCAGGCTCTACACTGCGCGGTATTGAAACGAGGTAAAACAAGTCATGCGTGTACTGGGTATTGAAACATCCTGCGATGAAACCGGCATCGCCATTTACGACGACGAAAAAGGGCTTCTGGCCAACCAGCTGTATAGTCAGGTGAAATTGCACGCTGACTACGGCGGCGTCGTACCTGAACTGGCCTCTCGTGACCACGTGCGTAAAACGGTTCCCCTGATCCAGGCGGCGCTGAAAGAGGCCGGGTTGAGTTCAAATGATATCGACGCTGTGGCCTATACCGCAGGCCCGGGCCTGGTCGGAGCGCTGCTGGTCGGCGCAACGGTTGGCCGTTCGCTGGCGTTCGCGTGGGATGTGCCGGCGATCCCGGTTCACCATATGGAAGGGCACCTTCTGGCGCCGATGCTGGAAGAGAATCCGCCTGAATTCCCGTTTGTGGCGCTGCTGGTCTCCGGCGGCCATACGCAGCTGATTAGCGTAACCGGCATTGGCAAGTACGAGCTGCTGGGCGAATCGATCGACGATGCCGCCGGTGAAGCGTTCGACAAAACCGCCAAGCTGCTGGGTCTGGATTATCCTGGCGGCCCGATGCTGTCAAAAATGGCGTCGCAGGGAACGGAAGGGCGCTTTGTCTTCCCGCGTCCGATGACCGACCGTCCGGGGCTGGATTTCAGCTTCTCCGGGCTGAAAACCTTCGCGGCGAATACGATTCGCAATAACGATGACAGCGAGCAGACCCGCGCCGATATCGCTCGCGCGTTCGAAGATGCGGTGGTGGACACGCTGATGATCAAGTGCAAGCGCGCGCTGGATCAGACCGGCTTTAAGCGTCTGGTGATGGCGGGTGGCGTGAGCGCTAACCGCACGCTGCGCGCGAAGCTCGCCGGGATGATGCAAAAGCGTCGCGGGGAAGTGTTCTATGCCCGTCCGGAATTCTGCACCGACAACGGCGCGATGATCGCTTACGCGGGAATGGTGCGCCTGAACGCGGGCGCAACGTCCGACCTCAGCGTGTCCGTGCGCCCGCGCTGGCCGCTGGCGGAACTGCCGGAGGCGTAATCCCTCACCCTAACCCTCTCCCCACAGGGAGAGGGGATCGTTTGACTACACCCGCAGCATCCCTTTCTCTTCCAGAAACGCAATAATCGTCGCTAACCCGTCACCCGCCTTCAGGTTGGTAAAGGTCCATGGACGCTCGCCGCGCATGCGGTTAGTGTCGCGCTCCATCACCTCCAGCGAGGCGCCGACGTACGGCGCGAGGTCGGTTTTATTGATCACCAGAAAATCGGATTTGGTGATCCCCGGCCCGCCTTTACGCGGGATTTTTTCCCCTTCGGCCACGTCGATCACGTAAATGGTCAGATCCGCCAGCTCCGGGCTGAACGTCGCGCTCAGGTTGTCTCCGCCGCTTTCAACGAAGATCAGATCCAGATTGCCGAACTTCTCGCTTAACGCTTCCACCGCCGCCAGGTTCATCGAGGCATCTTCACGAATGGCGGTATGCGGGCAGCCTCCCGTCTCTACGCCCACGATGCGCTCCGGCTCCAGCGCGCCTGCCTCGGTCAGGATGCGCTGATCCTCTTTGGTGTAGATATCGTTGGTCACCACCGCAAGATGATACGTGTCGCGCATCGCCTTGCAGAGCGCTTCCAGCAGCGCGGTTTTGCCCGACCCTACCGGGCCGCCCACGCCCACGCGCAGGGGATGTTTGTAATCAGCCATGTTGACTCCTCAGGAACGGAATAGTCGTGAATATTGAGTTTCGTGGCGCGCGGAGGCGATGGCGGACAGCGGCGTTGCTGCCCCCAGCGCGTCGTCGCTACGCAAAAATGCCTGTTCAAGCCCGGCGGCGTAATGGTCGCCCAGTTCGATAATCAGCTGCTGCGCGGCCTGTTGCCCAAACGGCACCAGCTTGACGCCCGCCATGACCGCGCTCTCCATCCAGCTGTAGCCGAGGCTCAGCGCCAGCTCGCGCGCGCTAATGCCCCAGCGCACGCCGAGCCAGGCCATGCCGCAGAGCTGGCTCTGCATAAACAGCGGCAGCCATTCGGGCGGACAGTCTGGCTCCCAGCTTTTAATCAGGCGCGTAAACGCCGCCCCGCGGTTGCGCTCCTCTTCGCGCAGCTCGCGCGTTTCCCGGCAGGCGAGAAGGTATGCCGTCCAGCGTTTGGCCATCGTCAGATCCTGCTGCTCGCAGGCCCGGAATAGCCGAATAAACAGCGGCAGGTCGACGCAGAAAAAGCTCTGCTCCATCTGCTGGATTTGCCAGCGTTTGAACGCGTCGGCGTTGGTGACCCAGCCTGCCTCAACGGCCCACTCCAGCCCCTGCGACCAGGTAAACGACCCGACCGGCAGGCTGCTGCTGGATAGCTGCATCAGGCGCAGCCTCTGGCGGGCGTGCTCCATCAGCTCATCAGCGCCAGCAGGGCAGAGACGATCAGCCCGCCGCCGAAGGTTTTACGCAGGCCGTCGTGACGGCGCAGCAGCAGCCCCGCGGCAAAGCTGGCGCACAGCACCGTGGCGCTGGCGAGCATAAAGCCGCTGGTGAAGAGCCAGAAGCTGTGGCCGGACATCTCCACGCCGTGCGCCCAGCCGTGGAACATCGCCAGGGCAGGTACCGCCAGCAGCAGACGTTTTTCGGTTTTAAACATCATCACGCCGGATACCGCCAGCGAGGCGATAATCAGCATCTCCATGCCGCTGAAGCCGCCGAGCAGGCTGCCCGCAATGGCGCCGACAAGCATCATCCCGAGGGTGGCAAACGGCAGCAGGAGTTTGCGACCGCTCAGGGCCGAGAGCACGCCTGCGCCCGCCAGCATCAGCAGGTGATCGAGCCCCGTCAGCGGGTGGAGAAATCCGGCCTGGAAGCTGTCGGTACCGTGACCGGGATGCGCGAGGGCGGGAACGGAAAAAGCCAGCAGTAACAGCGGTAAATACTTGCGCATGATGAATCCTTAATGTGAATGAGCGTGAGAATGGCTGTGGCTGTGGGCATCGCTGGCGTACGCGCCCGCTTCCGGTTCAAACGGCAGGCTGGCGTAGGTCACGTCCAGCCCGAACTGGCGCAGCATGTCGTCGAGAACGTGGTCATGGTGATAGCGCAGCTCGCCGGGCATGACCTGTAGCGGCACGTGGCGGTTGCCCAGGTGGTAGCAGGCGCGGGCGAGCAGGAACGGATCGGCGCAGCGCACCACGGAAACCGACTCCGGGGCGGCGATCACTTCGATGACCTCGCTGCCGTCGTCGGTCGTCAGCAGGTCGCCCCCGCGCAGCAGCAGGCCGCGCGGCAGCATCAGCCCGGCTTCGCGGCCGTCGTTCAGCGCTACGCGGGCGCGGCTTTTCACCCGCACGTCAATCGGCAGCGTGACGCTGGCGGTAATCGGATGCGCATGGTCCAGGCGTTGGGTTAAATAGATCATCATCACTCCTCAAAACAGGAAATAGCGTTGCGCCATCGGCAGAACGTCAGCCGGTTCGCTGGTTATCAGTTCACCGTCGACACGCACCTCGTAGGTTTGCGAGTCGACGGTGATATTCGGCTGCAGGCCGTTGTGGATCATGTCCGCTTTTTTCACCGTCCGGCAGCCTTTCACCACCGCGGTAGCGCTCTGCAGGTTGAGCTGCTGCGGGATGCCGTTCGCACTGGCGGCCTGCGAGATAAACGTCAGTCGGGTAGCGTGGCGCGCGGCGCCCAGCGCGCCAAACATCGGGCGGTAATGCACCGGCTGCGGCGTAGGGATCGAGGCGTTTATATCGCCCATTGGCGCGCAGGCGATCATCCCGCCCTTGACGATGGTGGCGGGTTTGACGCCGAAGAACGCCGGGGACCAGACCACCAGATCCGCCAGCTTGCCCGCCTCAATCGAACCGACTTCATGGGCGATGCCGTGGGTGAGCGCCGGGTTAATGGTGTATTTGGCGACGTAGCGCTTCACGCGGAAGTTGTCGTTCTCGCCGGTCTCTTCCGGCAGCGCGCCGCGCTGGACCTTCATGCGGTGCGCCACCTGCCAGGTGCGGATAATCACTTCCCCGACGCGGCCCATGGCCTGTGAATCTGACGACGTAAGCGAGAACGCGCCGATGTCGTGCAGCACGTCTTCCGCGGCGATGGTTTCACGACGAATGCGGGATTCGGCAAACGCCACGTCCTCGGCGATATCCGGATCGAGGTGATGGCAGACCATCAGCATGTCGAGATGCTCGTCGATGGTATTGACCGTATAGGGCAGCGTCGGGTTGGTGGAGGAGGGCAGAATATTCGGGTGCGCGCAGGCGGTGATAATATCCGGTGCGTGGCCGCCGCCCGCGCCTTCGGTGTGGAAGGTGTGGATGGTGCGCCCGGCAATGGCCGCCAGCGTGTCTTCGACAAACCCGGACTCGTTCAGCGTGTCGCTGTGCAGCGCCACCTGAATATCCATCTCGTCAGCCACCTCCAGCGAGCAATTGATGGCGGCGGGCGTCGCGCCCCAGTCTTCGTGGATCTTCAGCCCGATGGCGCCCGCGGCGATTTGTTCGCGCAGGGCGTCCGGGCTGGAGCCGTTACCTTTGCCGAGCAGGCCAATATTCACCGGCAGCGTATCGGCAGCCTGCAGCATGCGGGCGATATACCACGGTCCCGGCGTGCAGGTGGTGGCGTTGGTGCCCGCCGCCGGTCCGGTGCCGCCGCCGATCATGGTGGTGACGCCGGAGACCAGCGCCTCTTCCGCCTGCTGCGGGCAGATCCAGTGGATGTGGGTGTCGATCCCGCCGGCGGTGACGATCTTCCCCTCGGCGGCAATCACTTCCGTTGCCGCGCCAATCGGGATCGTCACGCCGGGCTGAATGTCCGGGTTCCCGGCTTTGCCGACGGCGAAGATCCGTCCGTTCTTGACGCCGATATCGGCTTTTACGATCCCCCAGTGATCGACGATCAGCGCGTTGGTAAGAACCAGATCCACGCAGCCGTCTGCGGTCATCTGCCCCTGACCCATACCGTCGCGGATCACCTTTCCGCCGCCGAACTTGACCTCTTCGCCGTAGACCGTGAGATCGTCTTCCACTTCGATCCACAGCTCGCTGTCGGCCAGCCGCACTTTATCTCCGGTGGTGGGGCCGAACATATCGGCATACGCCCGGCGCGAAATCTCAGCCATGGTTCACCTCGCCCATCACCTCGCCGCGAAAGCCGAAAATGCGCTGCGCCCCCGTGACCTGAACCAGTGTCACTTCCCGCTTCTGGCCGGGCTCGAAGCGCACGGCGGTGCCCGCCGGGATGTTCAGTCGGAAGCCTTTGGTGGCTTCCCGATCGAACTTCAGCGCCGGGTTGACCTCGTAAAAGTGATAGTGCGATCCGACCTGGATCGGCCTGTCGCCGTGATTTTCGACAACCACGCGTTGGGTTTCACGCCCGACGTTGAGGGCAATCGTTCCGGGCTGGATCTGGTATTCACCTGGGATCATAACGCGCTCCTTAGACGATCGGGTTGTGGACGGTGACGAGCTTCGAACCGTCCGGGAAGGTGGCTTCGACCTGAATATCCGGGATCATCTCCGGCACGCCCTCCATCACCTGATCGCGCGTCAGGACGTGGCGGCCCGCCTCCATCAGCGAGGCGACGGTTTCGCCATCGCGCGCGCCTTCCATAATAAAGGCGCTGATCAGCGCGATTGATTCCGGGTAGTTGAGCTTTACCCCGCGCGCAAGGCGGCGTTCGGCAACCAGCGCGGCGGTAAACAGCAACAGCTTGTCTTTTTCTCTGGGGGTCAGTTCCATAACGTTTCTCTTATGTCTGCCAGATGCGCGGCGAACAGGCGGTTTTGGTGGTGAGAAGCGGGCGAAGCGACTGCCAGATGTCGCGCATAACCCGCTGGCAAATCAGGTTGTCGTCGGAGAGAAAACGCACCGACAGCAGATCGTCAGTGAGCGTTGCACCTGCGTAATTTTCCAGCGGTGCGAGCCGTTCGCGCACCGCGTCGAGATGTTCTTCTTTGGCCGGATAGAACAGCAGCGTGCCGAGCCACGGACGTCCGGCGACGGGCGTGAGATCGCCGTCGCTAAGATGCTGACGCTCAATCAGTCGCGGCTCGTCATCTACCCACACCTCCAGGCGGCTCTCCAGCGTGCCGTGGCTGAATGTCTCACCGATCACCGGACGCCCCAGGCAGTACAGCTCCCAAGCCAGCAGCGTGCTGGAGGCCTTCAGATGGAAGACGGAGCGCAGCGCGGCATTCGCGCCGGGGAAGATAATGGTGTCCTGCGGCAGCCACTCCAGCGTGGAATCTTCATCGAGGTAAAAATGCTGGTTCAGACGGGCCTGCGGGCCGCTGCTGCGATAGAACTTGCTGGCCCCGGGCATGGTGATGAGCGCGTGGCTTTTGGCGTCCAGCCGAACGGAAATGTTCAGCGTATCGCCGCCCACAATCCCGCCTGGCGGGTGCAGCAGGTAAAGGTGGCAGGTTTCGCCTTCGGGGTAAAACGGACGTTGAACGGTGAGCGGCCCGACGTGGTGGGCGGAGTACAGGAGGGTTTTCTCAGGGGTGTGACAAAACTGCAGGGCAAGCGACGCCTGCCAGCCTTTATACGTATTATCAGTGACCTGAGCTGCTAACATGCTGCATCCATTTCCACACCATCGGGATACGTTTCAGTATGCCCTGGCGGAAATGAAGCCTGTCATATGAGTCGCTTATGGATGGCCAGGCAGGAGAAATACAAAAGCACGGCCGGGGCCGTGCTCTGTATAAGCAATGACGAGACTATTTCAGGTGCTCATGCAACGCTGCACCTGCCTGCTCAAGCGCAACTTTCACCGTTGGCTCCTGGCTCAGCGGGTTAAGCAGGCCGTAGTCGTGGATCATGCCGTTATAGCGCGTGACGGTCACCGGGACGCCAGCCGCATCCAGTTTACGCCCGAATGCTTCACCTTCATCCCGCAGAACGTCCAGCTCCGCTGTCTGGATCAGCGTCTCGGGGAAGCCTTTCAACTGCGCGGTGCTGGCGCGAAGCGGAGAGGCAAGGATATTGTTGCGATCGGCAGCGCTGGTGGTGTAGTTATCCCAGAACCATTTCATCATGTTTTTCGACAGGAAATAGCCATTTTCGAACTGGCTATACGAGGCAGTATCAAAATTCGCATCGGTAACTGGCCAGAGCATAACGTTGTAGCGAATCTTTGGCCCATTGAACTGTTTGGCCTGCAGCGCCACCGAAGCCACCATGTTGCCGCCGACGCTGTTACCCACCAGACCCAGACGGCTACCGTCCACGCCAATTTCCTGACCGTGCCCGGCGACCCATTTTGTCGCTTCATAGGCCTGATTAATTGCTACCGGGAAATGGGCCTCAGGTGACGGGGTGTAATCGACGTAAACCGCAGCGGCACCCGAAGCGCGAACGAGGTCGCGGATTAAACGTTCGTGGGTAGCGAAGTCACCCAGCACCCAACCGCCGCCGTGAAAGAACATAAAGGCGGGGAGCGTGCCGCTGGCTTTTTCAGGTTTCACTATTTTCAGTTTGATCGCCTGGCCATTTACCTGGATCGTTTTTTCAGAAACCTGAGCGGGCGGCAGTTTTGCGCCTTGCTGCGCGTCAATCAGTACCTGGCGGGCCTCCTGCGGGGTCATCTGTTCCATTGGCTTACCCTTGCCGGAATTCAAAATATTAAGAAATGCCTGTACGCCTGCGGTCGGGGTTGGGGTATTGGTGGTTTGAGCGGATGCCGCGGCTGACGCGAAGACGGAAGAAACCAGGATGGCGGTTAGTGTTTTCATGGTAGTGCCCCTTTAAGCGTATTTGATTGGATGAGATAACTAAATAGTGCGCTACTTAGTTGTTGGTCTAATACTTGCGCGCAAGATACTTTTAGTCAAACATTATTTATAATTTTTTTAGGCAACCGATTTGGAGTTGATAGAAAAATGAAAGAAAACAAAACGCTAGACGATTTACTTTGCTTCTCGCTGTACTCGGTCACCAACGCGTTTGTTCGCCAGTATCGCCCCTTACTGCAAGAGATGGATCTGACCTATCCGCAATTCGTTGTTTTGATGGCGCTTTATGAGAAAGACAACATCCCACTTCGCGATCTCAGCGATAAGACGTTTTTTGATTCGGGCACATTGACCCCGATTGTACAAAAGCTTGAGGCAAAAGGATTCCTCAACCGTATCGCGGTTGTGGGTGATGAAAGGATGAAAAATGTTGTACTGACCGACAAGGCCAAAGACCTTAAGAAACGGGTGATGGCATTGCCGGATCAGATTCGTTGCAGCATGCGGATGAATGACGATGAGCTTGAGACGCTAAAAAAACTCTCCCGAACGCTTCTCGACGATTTGTAATAACCCTTCGGTGGGTTGAACCCACCGAAGTAATGTGTCGTTACCGATAGTCCTCTGCATCCACATCATACCCCGACGGCTCCCAGCGGATTGCCAGCAGCGACGCCAGGCCGATAAACGGCGCCAGCGCAATCACCCAGAACACGGCGGTATCCAGCGAGGCGACCAGCAGCGGGAACAGAAACAGCGACAGCGTGGAACTGCTGCGCATCAGCGTCTGGTTGAGGCCCACGCCCACGCCGCGCAGCGAGGTTGGGTAGCTCAGCGAGGCAAACGTCATGGTATGCGCGCCCGGGCCGAAGCCCTGACCGAACAGGAATAGCGCCAGCATCGCCACGGCGAGCACCCCTTCAGAGGCACCGTCTGGTCTGCCAATCAGCGCCAGACCCAGTAGCGCCACAAGCTGGCAGGCATAACCCGCCAGCGACATCCGCCAGGCGCCGAAGCGCGGCACGTAGCGTACCGCCAGCAGTCCGCCGACGAAGGCAAACAGCAGGTTAAGCGCCAGAGAAATGAGAATGGTGGTGAGCATCGACTGGACGAAGAAGCTGGAGATGATCACCGGCAGGCCAAACGCCACGGCGTTATAGGCAAACGACGAGACCACGGAAAGCAGCGTGGCGAGCGTCGTGCGACGCAAGTAGATGCCGCGGAACAGGTTCAGATAATTTGACCATTTCGCTTTATTCACGACGGGTGCGGGCTGGCCGAGCGCGTCCTGCGGCACGTGGGCATTGATGTTATACGACTGGCGTAAAATTGACGCCGCCTCTTTCAGGTTGCCCTGATTCGCCGCCCAGACCGGAGATTCGCTCATATAGCGGCTGCGGATGGCGATAATCACCAGCGCGGGCACCGCGCCAAAGCCGAGAATCAAACGCCACAGCCAGTCGCTGTGGCTCTCCGGCAGCACGGCGTAGAAGAAAAGCACCAGCAGGTAGGAAATACTGATGGCGGCATACCAGGTGGGGCACCACATCGCGACGCTGGAGGCCTTATTTCCGGGCCCTTTTAGCCTGGCGAACTCGCTTAAAAACGCCATCGCCACGGGAAGGTCGATCCCGACCCCCAGCCCCATCACAAAGCGGGCGCCCGCGAGCACATATTCGTTCGGGGCCAGCGCACAGGCGATCGCTGCCACCACGAAGAACACCATATCAGCCATAAAAACGCGGTAGCGCCCGATTTTATCCGTGAGATAGCCGCCCAGCAGCGCCCCGACAATGGCACCAAAGGTAATGGCCGAGGCCACCATGCCGGTACCGGCGGGCGTCAGGCTAAATTCGCGGGTGATGTCTTTAATGCCAAACGCCAGCGCGCCCAGATCGTAGGCATCGAGGAAAATGCCGCCCAAAGCGATACCGACCACGATACGGGCGTTTGTCCGGCCCTGAGAACCGTCATTAACGAGGCGTGATACATCCGAAGCGCTGCGGACCCACTGGATGTCGCCATCAGGGGGAATACCTGCCGTTGAAAGGGGAGTAGATTCTGTGATTTCAGCCATTTTCTTCTTATGTGGTTGTGTTGTGTCCCTAACAGTTACCACAGGCAGAAGGTGACCAAAATCACATTTGGCTATAAGGCATAACTAACCCTTCGGAGCGTCTTTTTTCTTCCTCTTGAGCTTCGTCCAGATTTTGGTCTCCTGACGACGCCACAGGCGCTGGATATTGTCGTGATGACGCAGCAGGATAAGACAGGAGAGCATCGACACCGGGAAGGTGAACTGGGGTTTGAACCACCAGACGTAGAACGGGGCGATCAGCGCGCTGACGATTGCGCCCAGCGACGAATAGCCGCTCAGAAGAATGGTGAGCAGCCACGTCCCGGCCATTACGCCGGTGAGATCCCAGCCGATAGGTGCAATGGCACCAAAGGCGGTCGCAACGCCTTTTCCGCCTTTGAAGCCGAAGAATACGGGCCAGATGTGACCGACGCAGGCAGCAATAGCAATGAGCCCCAGCCAGAACGGCGTGACGCCCAGCGCATAGGCGCCCCAGACGGGCAGCATCCCTTTCAGAACATCAAAAATCAAAACCGCTACGGCTGCTCCCTTGCCGCCAATTCGTAGTACGTTGGTCGCCCCCGGATTCCCGGAACCATTTTCACGCGGGTCAGGTAACCCGGCAATGCGGCAGACCAGAATGGCGCTGGAGATTGAGCCGCAAAGATAGGCGAGGAGGATCATTCCAGGCGCGATTGCACTCATAACGCTGTTCCGTTTTGAAAATGTATCTGTATTCTCAGCATCTGTGGATAATACGCATAATTCGCCGGAAGTGGTATCCGGTTTAGCCAAAAAGCAGGCAGGTCGTGATGGATATTGTATTTATAGAGCAACTTTCGGTAATCACCACAATTGGTGTTTACGACTGGGAACAGACCATCGAGCAGAAACTGGTGTTCGATATCGAAATGGGGTGGGATAACCGCAAATCGGCAAAAAGCGATGACGTGAACGACTGTCTGAGCTATGCCGATATCAGTGAAACGGTCATCGCCCACGTTGAAGGGCAACGTTTTGCGCTGGTCGAACGGGTGGCGGAAGAAGTCGCAGAATTGCTGTTGAAAAAATTCAACTCACCGTGGGTGCGCATCAAGCTGAGCAAGCCGGGAGCGGTGGCGCGCGCCGCCAATGTTGGCGTCATTATTGAGCGTGGCACAAATCTGAAAGGAAAGATTTAACGTCATAATAGCTAAACCATTTTAGGTTATACCGGTCTCAAGACTGTATCTTATCGGTTGTCCGTATGGGGCACCGTTTTTTTTATATCTTTTTAGGGGTTTATAGATGAGCGATATGCACTCGCTGCTGGTGGCGGCAATACTGGGTGTGGTCGAAGGATTGACGGAGTTTTTGCCGGTCTCCAGTACGGGCCATATGATTATCGTTGGCCATCTGCTGGGCTTTGAAGGCGATACCGCAAAAACGTTTGAAGTGGTGATCCAGCTGGGGTCTATTCTGGCGGTGGTCGTGATGTTCTGGCGTCGCCTGTTTGGCCTGATCGGCATCCATTTTGGTCGTCCGCCTCAGCACGAGGGGGCCGGTAAAGGTCGTCTGTCACTGATCCATATTCTGCTCGGGATGATCCCTGCGGTGGTGCTGGGCCTGGTGTTCCACGACGTCATCAAATCTCTGTTTAACCCGATTAACGTAATGTACGCGCTGGTGGTGGGGGGCTTACTGCTGATCGCCGCGGAAGTGTTGAAGCCAAAAACGCCGCGCGCGGAAGGCCTGGACGACATGACGTATCGTCAGGCGTTTATCATTGGTTGCTTCCAGTGTCTGGCGCTGTGGCCGGGCTTCTCGCGTTCAGGCGCTACCATCTCCGGCGGGATGCTGATGGGCGTAAGCCGTTACGCCGCGTCAGAGTTCTCGTTCCTGCTGGCGGTGCCGATGATGATGGGCGCCACCGTACTCGACGTCTATAAGAGCTATCACTTCCTGACGGCTGGCGACATTCCGATGTTCGCCGTTGGCTTCATCACCGCCTTTATCGTGGCGCTGATTGCCATTAAAACCTTCCTGCAGCTGATTAAGCGTATCTCGTTTATTCCGTTCGCGATCTATCGCTTTATCGTGGCGGCTGCGGTGTACGTGGTCTTCTTCTGACCGATGGCCCTCAGTCTTTCGGCTGAGGGCAATGCTTTTCCTTCCAGTCCGACACCGCCTGAATTCGCCGTTTCGTGAGCTCTTCGCGAATTTCCGGTCCTTTGAATCCCGCTTCGACAACGTCCTTCGTGGGCACCGCTTTCGCTACGTCCCAGGCTTTACGCAGTAACCGTCCCTGCGGGTAATCGCACGCTTCAAACCCGGTACGACCGCGCACGTCAGCTTCGCTGGTGAGCGCGATTTGCTCTACGCGCTGGGGTTTGCGCCAGGCGTCGATGTTATCGAAAAGCTTAACGATGGTGGCCGGTTTCAGGATAGGGAAGGTGTGGATCAGATCGTGGAACTCGGCCACCAGTTTCGCCAGATCGCGGATCTCGTTCGGCACGCGCAGACGCTGGCACAGCCCCTCGACCAGCTTCACCCCTGCCGGGCCGTGCCCGTGGTGGCGAGGCCAGAATTCTTTTGGCGTTAGGCCTTTGCCGAGATCGTGGCACAGGGTGGAAAAGCGCACGTCCACGTCAGGGCTGAGCATGGCGGCCATGCTCAACGTCATCAGCGTGTGTACGCCGGTATCAATTTCCGGGTGCCATTTCGCCGGAGCAGGCACGCCGAACAGCGCGTCTATTTCCGGGAACAGCACCTTCAGCGCGCCGCAGTCGCGCAGGACCTGGAAAAAGACCTGCGGGTTGCGCGTGGTGAGGGCATTTTCCGTCTCTTTCCAGACGCGCTCTGGCGTCAGGTGTTCAAGCTCGCCCGCCTCGGTCATGGCGGTCATCAGCGCCATTGTTTCATCGGCAATACGGAAACTGAGATGGGCGTAACGCGCGGCAAAGCGCGCCACGCGGAGCACGCGGAGCGGATCTTCTGAAAACGCCGGGGAGACGTGACGCAAAAGGCGGTTGCGCAGATCGTCCTGACCGCCATAGGCGTCTACGATCTGCCCGTCTTCGTCCTGCGCCAGCGCGTTGATGGTGAGATCGCGGCGCAGGAGATCTTGCTCCAGCGTGACGTCCGGCGCGGCATAGCAGGTGAAGCCCGTATAGCCCGAGCCCGATTTCCGCTCGGTACGCGCCAGGGCATACTCTTCACGGCTTTTCGGGTGCAGGAACACGGGAAAATCGCGGCCTACCTGCTGGTAGCCCGCGTCGAGCATCTCTTCAGGGGTGGCGCCAACCACCACCCAGTCTTTATCTTTGACCGGCAGACCTAACAACGCATCACGTACCGCACCACCGACCAGATAACTCTTCACGCCCAACTCTCCCGTTTTCTCTTTTCCAGAATAATACGTAAGTCTGGCAGAGAAGACGAATTAGTTCATCCAGCGGTCTTTACGCTTGCGGCTTGGGATCAGATGCGGCAGCACCAGACCCAGCACCAGACCCACGCCCAGCACGCCGCCGCCATACATAAACCACTGCATGATGATGGTGCGCTGTTTGTCGTCGAGCTGCAGATTGGCGGCATTCACCTTCTTCTGCGCGACAATCAGCTCGTTTTTCAGTTTCTGGTTCTCTTCTTTCAGACCGTTAATCACACCGTCGCTTTGCGCCACTTTCTGCTGCATTTCAGCGGTGCGCTGGTTCCAGGTGCCGTCGATGTTGTTCAGCTTATCGGTCAGGGTCTTCACCTGGTTTTCCAGATCGGGAACGCGCGTGCGCAGGCTTGGCACGGTGCTCAGCTCTTTCAGCGGGATCCAGGACGTACGGCCGGTACTGTCGCGAACCTGACCATAGTTGGTGTCCGCGTTGGTCTGTAACAGGGTGACTTCCTCGCCGGCATTCACCGTGCCCACGAGGCGATAATTATCTCCGGGGCCACTGCGTACCCAGGTGTTCAGTTCGTCAGAAACGTAACGCTTCTCTTCAGCGTGCACTGCGGTTGCGGCGCTAAAAGCGAGTAAAGTAAGTCCAATCAGGCGTAATTTAAGCATCATTAGTCGTTATTTTCATAAATAGTGGAACGATAGTAGTGGCAACAGTGTCTCTACGCAAAGCATTCGTCAGCAATCAGAATCATCTGTGTCACGACTCTATACATTTACGCCCGACAAATTGCTCATTGCATGGCAATTTGGCGCAAAATACTATGTACTGACAAACAAATGGCGAGGAAGTTCGCCCTCATTGACGCGTCTGTGACGCCCGCAAAAGTACAAGGTTATGGCACAAGAAATCGAATTAAAGTTTATCGTCGAAAAAGACAGCGTTGACGCACTCCGCCAGCATCTGCATACGCTTTCTGGCGAACACCATGCACCGGTACAACTGCTTAATATCTATTATGAAACGCCAGACAGCTGGCTGCGCCGCCATGATATGGGGCTGCGCATCCGCGGCGCGAGCGGGCGCTACGAGATGACGATGAAAATTGCCGGCCGCGTGGTCGGCGGTTTGCATCAGCGCCCGGAATACAATATCGACATCAGCAAGCCGGAACTTGAGCTGGAACGTTTCCCGGCGGAAGTCTGGCCGGATGGCGAGCTGCCTTCCACGCTGGCGGAACAGGTGCAGCCGCTGTTCAGCACCGATTTCTGGCGCGAGAAATGGCTGGTGGCGGAAGGCAAAAGCCGCATCGAAATCGCCCTCGATCTGGGGGACGTGAAGGCGGGTGAGTTCCAGGAGCCGATTTGCGAACTCGAGCTTGAGCTGCTGGAAGGGGACGCAAATGACGTGCTGAAGCTGGCGCGCAGGCTGGTGAACCAGTCCGGAC
This sequence comes from Enterobacter sp. 940_PEND, assembly GCF_001059415.1. Classification (NCBI taxonomy): domain Bacteria; kingdom Pseudomonadati; phylum Pseudomonadota; class Gammaproteobacteria; order Enterobacterales; family Enterobacteriaceae; genus Enterobacter; species Enterobacter sp. 940_PEND. The sequence goes on along the minus strand of NZ_JUMS01000132.1, from coordinate 42,713 downwards.
TGCGTCAGGGAAGCCTGAGTAAAGCCGCGCGGGGTTACCATCTGGCCGCCGGAAATGCGCCCCGCGTGCTGAAAGAGACGACCATTTTGCACGTTGCGCCAAAAGCTAGCGTTGAACAGGGGCTGGAAGCCGCGCTGGAGCTGGCGCTTTCTCAGTGGCAATACCATGAAGAGCTGTGGGTGCGAAATGTGAAAAACGCAAAATCCCACGTGCTGGCGGCGATTGCCCTGGTGCGCCATACCCTGACGCTGTTCGGCGGTATTGTTCCTCGCAAAGCGAGCGCTCACTTACGTGACCTGCTGACGCAAACCGAAACGCTGATGCTCTCCGACGTATCGGCGCAAACGGCAATCTACAGCCCGCAAGCCGCGACGGCAAAACTGGCGCTGACCGAGTTTCTGGTGACGCGCGGCTGGCGCGCCTTCCTGGATGCGAAAGCGGAGACCAAAATCGCGGAAAACTTTAAGCGTTTCGCGGATATTCATCTTTCCCGTCATGCCGCCGAGCTGAAGAGCACCTTTGCGTATCCGCTCGGCGATCGGTATGGCGATCAGCTTCCTCGTCTGTCGCGCAACATCGACAGCATGCTGCTGCTTTCCGGCGCTTATGACGGCGTTAAAACCCAGGCCTGGCTGGAAAACTGGCAGGGGCTGAAGCATGCCATTGAGACCCGCCAGCATATTGAGATTGAGCATTTCCGTAACGAGGCCATTTCGCAGGAGCCGTTCTGGCTGCACAGCGGAAAACGTTAACTCTGGCAAGGAACCCCTATAATGCCGCTTTCTTCACCGTTACAGCAGCAGTGGCAGACCGTTTGCGAACGTCTGCCTGAGTCATTACCGGCGTCATCGTTAAGCGAGCAGGCGAAGAGCGTGCTCGCCTTCAGTGATTTTGTGCAGGAAAGTATCACCGCCAACCCGGACTGGCTGGCGGAGCTTGAGAACGCACCGCCGCAGGCGGATGAGTGGCGGCAGTATGCCGGCTGGCTGCAAACCGCGCTCGAAGACGTTGCGGATGAAGCGACATTGATGCGCGTCCTGCGTCAGTTCCGCCGTCGGGTGATGGTGCGCATTGCCTGGGCTCAGGCGCTGGAGTTGGTGAGCGAAGAGAGCACGCTGCAGCAGCTAAGCGAGCTGGCGCAAACGCTGATTGTCGCCGCGCGCGACTGGCTCTACGCCGCCTGCTGTAAAGAGTGGGGCACGCCGTGCAGCGAGGAAGGGGTCCCTCAGCCGCTGTTGATTCTGGGGATGGGCAAGCTGGGCGGCTGCGAGCTGAACTTCTCCTCCGACATCGACCTGATTTTTGCCTGGCCCGAGAACGGCTCCACGCGCGGCGGCCGTCGCGAGCTCGACAACGCCCAGTTCTTTACCCGCCTCGGCCAGCGTCTGATTAAGGCGCTGGATCAGCCGACGCAGGACGGTTTTGTTTACCGCGTGGATATGCGCCTGCGCCCGTTTGGCGACAGCGGACCGCTGGTGCTGAGCTTTGCCGCGCTGGAGGATTACTACCAGGAGCAGGGGCGCGACTGGGAGCGCTATGCGATGGTTAAAGCGCGGATCATGGGCGACAGCGACGACGCTTACGCCAACGAGCTGCGCGCCATGCTGCGCCCGTTCGTATTCCGTCGCTATATCGACTTCAGCGTGATCCAGTCCCTGCGTAACATGAAAGGGATGATCGCCCGTGAGGTGCGCCGGCGCGGGCTGAAGGACAACATCAAGCTCGGCGCGGGCGGCATCCGCGAAATTGAATTTATCGTCCAGGTCTTCCAGCTTATTCGCGGCGGCCGTGAGCCGTCCCTGCAGTCCCGCTCGCTGCTGCCGACCCTGAGCGCCATCGAGCAGCTGCACCTGCTGCCGGACGGCGATGCGCAAACCCTGCGCGAGGCCTATCTGTTTCTGCGCCGTCTGGAAAACCTACTGCAAAGCATCAATGACGAACAGACCCAGACCCTGCCGGGCGATGACCTTAACCGGGCGCGCCTGGCCTGGGGCATGCGCGTGGACGACTGGGCCGCGTTAACCGAACGGCTGGATGCCCATATGGCAGGCGTGCGCCGCATCTTCAACGAGCTGATCGGTGATGACGAAAGTGAATCACCGGACGATGCGCTTTCCGAGCACTGGCGCGAGCTGTGGCAGGACGCGCTCCAGGAAGATGACACCACGCCGGTGCTGACGCACTTAACCGACGACGCGCGTCACCGCGTGGTGGCGCTGATCGCTGATTTCCGTCTTGAGCTAAACAAACGCGCCATCGGCCCGCGCGGCCGTCAGGTGCTGGATCACCTGATGCCGCACCTGCTGAGCGAGGTCTGCTCGCGGGCGGACGCGCCGGTGCCGCTGTCGCGCATGATGCCGCTGCTGAGCGGGATTATCACGCGTACCACCTATCTGGAGCTCCTGAGCGAGTTTCCGGGGGCGCTGAAGCACCTGATTACGCTGTGCGCCGCGTCGCCGATGGTGGCCAACAAGCTGGCGCGTTACCCGCTGCTGCTGGATGAGCTGCTCGATCCGAACACGCTGTATCAGCCAACGGCGACGGATGCCTACCGGGACGAGCTGCGTCAGTATCTGCTGCGCGTGCCGGAAGAGGACGAAGAGCAACAGCTGGAGGCGCTGCGCCAGTTTAAGCAGGCGCAGATGCTGCGCGTGGCGGCGGCGGACATCGCCGGAACGCTGCCGGTGATGAAAGTGAGCGATCACTTAACCTGGCTGGCAGAGGCGATCATCGACGCGGTGGTCCATCAGGCGTGGGTGCAGATGGTGGCGCGCTACGGCCAGCCGAAACACCTGGCCGAACGTGAAGGACGCGGATTCGCGGTCGTGGGGTACGGCAAGCTTGGCGGCTGGGAGCTGGGCTATAGCTCCGATCTGGATTTAATCTTCCTGCACGACTGCCCGGTTGACGTAATGACCGACGGCGAGCGTGAAATTGACGGGCGTCAGTTCTACCTGCGCCTGGCGCAGCGCATCATGCACCTGTTCAGCACCCGCACCTCGTCGGGCATTTTGTATGAAGTGGATGCCCGTCTGCGTCCGTCCGGCGCGGCGGGCATGCTGGTGACCTCAACGGAATCCTTCGCAGATTACCAGAAGAATGAAGCCTGGACGTGGGAGCATCAGGCGCTGGTGCGCGCTCGCGTGGTGTATGGCGATCCGCAGCTCAAAACGCAGTTTGACGTCATCCGTAAGGACGTTATGACGACGGTGCGAGAGGGCGCCACATTACAAACAGAAGTGCGGGAAATGCGTGAGAAAATGCGCGCGCACCTCGGCAATAAACACCGCGATCGCTTTGATATTAAAGCCGACGAGGGCGGGATTACCGATATTGAGTTCATTACCCAGTATCTGGTGCTGCTGCACGCCCACGACAAGCCGAAGCTGACGCGCTGGTCCGATAACGTGCGCATTCTGGAGCTGCTGGCGCAAAATGACATCATGGACGAGCAGGAGGCGCAGGCTTTAACCCGCGCCTACACGACGCTTCGCGATGAGCTTCATCACCTGGCGCTGCAGGAGCAGCCGGGGCATGTGGCGCTGGACTGTTTTGCTCATGAACGTGCTCAGGTAACCGCCAGCTGGCAGAAGTGGCTGGTGGAACCGTGCGTAACAAACCAAGTGTGATATTATCGCGCGCAAATTGTGAATCTTTCTGGAGTCAGGAATGAAAGTAACACTGCCAGAGTTTGGACGTGCTGGGGTAATGGTTGTTGGGGATGTGATGCTGGATCGCTACTGGTATGGGCCTACCAGCCGCATCTCTCCGGAAGCACCGGTACCGGTGGTTAAGGTTGACACCATTGAAGAGCGTCCCGGCGGCGCGGCAAACGTGGCGATGAACATTGCCTCTCTGGGCGCGCAGTCGCGTCTGGTGGGCCTGACCGGCATCGACGATGCGGCGCGCGCGCTGAGCAAGTCGCTGGCGGACGTGAACGTGAAGTGCGACTTCGTCTCTGTTCCGACCCACCCGACCATCACCAAGCTGCGCGTGCTGTCGCGCAACCAGCAGCTGATCCGCCTCGACTTTGAAGAAGGGTTCGAAGGCGTTGATCCCGAGCCGCTGCACGAGCGTATCAACCAGGCGCTGGGCAATATCGGCGCGCTGGTACTGTCCGACTACGCTAAAGGCGCGCTGGCGAGCGTGCAAACGATGATTCAGCTGGCGCGTAAAGCCAGCGTGCCGGTGCTGATCGACCCGAAAGGGACCGATTTTGAGCGCTATCGCGGCGCAACCCTGCTAACGCCAAACCTCTCCGAGTTTGAAGCTGTGGCGGGCAAGTGCAAAACCGAGGAAGAGCTGGTTGAGCGCGGCATGAAGATCATTGCCGATTTCGAGCTGTCCGCGCTGCTGGTCACCCGCTCCGAGCAGGGGATGACGCTGCTGCAGCCGGGCAAAGCGCCGCTGCATATGCCAACCCAGGCGCAGGAAGTGTACGACGTGACCGGTGCCGGTGATACGGTGATCGGCGTGCTGGCGGCGACGCTGGCAGCAGGAAACTCGCTGGAAGAGGCGTGCTACTTCGCTAACGCCGCGGCGGGCGTGGTCGTCGGTAAACTCGGTACCTCAACCGTTTCGCCAATCGAGCTGGAAAACGCGGTGCGCGGTCGTGCGGATACCGGTTTTGGCGTCATGACCGAAGACGAGCTGAAGGTGGCCGTCGCCGCCGCGCGCAAGCGTGGTGAAAAAGTGGTGATGACCAACGGCGTGTTCGACATTCTGCACGCGGGCCACGTTTCGTATCTGGCGAACGCGCGCAAGCTGGGCGATCGCCTGATTGTGGCGGTTAACAGCGATGCATCGACGAAACGCCTGAAGGGCGAAACGCGTCCGGTGAACCCGCTCGAGCAGCGCATGATTGTACTCGGCGCGCTGGAAGCCGTGGACTGGGTGGTGTCGTTTGAAGAAGATACCCCGCAGCGCCTGATTGCCGGCATTCTGCCGGACCTGCTGGTTAAAGGTGGGGATTACAAGCCGGAGCAAATCGCGGGTAGCGAAGAGGTCTGGGCGAACGGCGGCGAGGTGATGGTGCTCAACTTTGAGGACGGGTGCTCAACCACCAACATCATCAAGAAGATCCAGAAGGACAGTCAGTAAAAAAACGGGCCAGCTGGCCCGTTTTTTTATGTCGGGTGGCGGCTGCGCCTTACCCGACCTACGCGTATATGTATGCCCGGTAAGCGAAGCGCCACCGGGCGATACAACCAGCACTTACTCCTGGTCATCCACTGGTGGAATAGCCGGTGCCGGCTTCACTTCTTCCGGCGTATTACGGTTTTCCAGCTCGGTCAGACGCTGTTCCAGCAGCGCCAGCTTCTCGCGGGTGCGCAGCAGGACCTGGGTCTGCACGTCAAACTCTTCGCGGCTGACTAAATCAAGGCGAACCAACTGCGCCTGCAGCGTCTGGCGGATTTTCTTTTCTACGTCATCACCAAATTCACGAATGCCTTTTGGCATAGACTCGTGAACCTGACGCGCGATCTGCTCAATTTTTTTCGGGTCAATCATTGGCGTTTCCCTTGATGGAAAAGTGTTAGTGTCCATTGTAGCGCGTCATGCCCGGGGTAAACAAAATTGTTTGATGCTTATGCATTGCCCAGGATAATCAATAGCGTTATAGTTATCTCGCTTATTCTCAGGGCGGGGCGAAATTCCCCACCGGCGGTAAATCAGCGTGACGCTGAAAGCCCGCGAGCGCTTTGGGTGAAAACTCAAAGGTCAGCAGATCCGGTGTAATTCCGGGGCCGACGGTTAGAGTCCGGATGGGAGAGAGTAACGATCAAGTCGGGCATGGGCCCGCTCACGTTATCTTTTTGCCGCTTATACGGCGCTCCTAAGACTGCCCTGATTCTGGTAACCATAATTTTAATGAGGTTTTTTTACCATGAATCAGACGCTACTTTCCTCTTTTGGCACTTCAACTCAACGTGTTGAACATGCACTGGATGCACTGCGCGAAGGCCGCGGTGTGATGGTGCTTGATGATGAAAACCGTGAAAACGAAGGCGACATGATTTTCGCCGCCGAAAACATGACCGTTGAACAGATGGCGCTGACCATCCGTCACGGCAGCGGCATCGTATGCCTGTGTATTAATGAAGATCGTCGTAAGCAGCTCGATCTGCCGATGATGGTCGAAAACAACACCAGCGCCTTTGGTACCGGTTTTACCGTGACCATTGAAGCGGCGCATGGCGTGACCACCGGTGTGTCTGCGGCTGACCGTCTGACCACCGTACGTGCAGCGATTGCTGATGGTGCCAAACCATCCGATCTGCACCGTCCTGGCCACGTCTTCCCACTGCGTGCACAGGCGGGCGGCGTGTTGACCCGCGGTGGTCACACCGAAGCGACGATCGACCTGGTGACGCTGGCTGGCTTCAAACCTGCTGGCGTGCTGTGCGAACTGACCAACGATGATGGCACCATGGCGCGCGCGCCGGAGTGCATCACTTTTGCCCGCCTGCACAACATGCCGGTGGTCACGATTGAAGATCTGGTTGAGTATCGTCAGGCGCACGAGCGCAAAGCCAGCTGAAAATAAAAACGCCGGGAAGTCCCGGCGTTTTTTTACCCGATTCCTGCGGTCTGCAGCAGAACCAGACTTAATCCCATCACCGACATTCCGCACAGCACGCCATAGCTGGGGTTGTTGTTAGGATCGATCTCCTTCGCCAGCGGCATCAGTTCATCCACCGAAAGCGCAACCATGATCCCGGCTACCGCGGCCATAATCGCCGCCATTACTACCGGAGAGACCAGGCTACCAAGGATCAGCCAGGCCAGTACGCCGCCAAGGATTTCGGCCATCCCGGAAATGCCCGCCCAGAACACCGCTGTGCGTTTCGATCCCGTTGCGGCATACACGGGTCCGGCGACGGCCAGTCCTTCAGGAATATTGTGTAAGGCGACCGCCAGCGCGATGCCAAAGCCCATCTCCAGATTACTGCTGGCCGTCACGTAGGTAGCGACCCCTTCCGGGAAGTTGTGCAGGCTGATGCCAAGCGTTAACAGCACGGCGGTACGCTTGATATTGCGCGGCATAGGCGTCACGTTTTTCTGCATTAAATCCTGCGGATGCGCGTGCGGCAGTATCCGATCGAGGGCAAAGTATCCCAGCAGGCCAAAGACAAACATGCCGTAGCCAAGCAGCGGAGACATGCCTTCTGTGCCCAGCGCGGCAGGCAGCATCTCCATCAGGGAGATGAGCAGCATGATCCCGGCAGCAAAGCCCAGTGAGAAGGCCAGTACGCGGTTAGAGGGCTTTTGGCCGAGCACGCCGAGGAGCGCACCGATGAAGGTCGCGGCGCCCGCCAGTATGGTCAGGATCAAGGGGACTGACATGCATTGCTCCTTTTGATAATGATTCTCATTAATATAAATGATTCATTTCTGGCAAAGCGAGGGTTAAAACCCGGCTTTACACATTCCTTACATTCAAATTTCCTGATGATGATCTTCACGCTTATCTGCGTTCATCTTTGCCGGATTGCGCGTAATGTAGCACCATTAAATTGACACCTTCTGTAAGGATATCACCATGACTTCTTCCCGTATGCCAGCCCTGTTTTTAGGCCACGGTAGCCCAATGAACGTTCTGGAAGACAACGTCTATACCCGCGCCTGGCGTCATCTGGGCGAGACGTTGCCGCGTCCGAAAGCGATCGTGGTGGTGTCTGCGCACTGGTTTACCCGTGGGACAGGCGTGACCGCCATGGAAGCGCCAAAAACCATTCATGATTTTGGCGGCTTCCCGCAGGCGCTGTACGACACGCATTATCCGGCCCCCGGCTCGCCTGCGCTGGCGCAAAAGCTGGTAGAGTTGCTGGCACCTGTCCCTGTGACGCTGGATAAAGAAGCCTGGGGCTTTGACCATGGCTCCTGGGGCGTGCTGATTAAAATGTATCCTGACGCGGATATCCCGATGGTGCAGTTGAGCATCGACAGTACTAAACCGGCGGCCTGGCATCTGGAGATGGGGCGTAAGCTGGCAACCCTGCGTGATGAAGGCATCATGCTGGTGGCGAGCGGCAACGTGGTGCATAACCTGCGTACCGCACGCTGGCACGGTGAGAACACGCCGTACCCGTGGGCAACCTCTTTTAACGACTACGTCAAAGCGAACCTGACCTGGCAAGGCCCGGCTGAGGAGCATCCGCTGGTGAACTATCTGGATCACGAAGGCGGTTCGCTCTCTAACCCGACGCCGGAACACTTCCTGCCGCTGCTGTACGTTCTTGGCGCGTGGGATGGTCAGGAACCGGTGACGATCCCGGTCGACGGTATCGAGATGGGGAGTTTGAGTATGCTGTCGGTGCAGGTGGGATAATAAAAGCAAAACGGCAACCTCAGGTTGCCGTTTTTAGTGTTTGCCCCCTCTCCCTGTGGGAGAGGGGCGGGGTGAGGGCATCAGGCCGCGGCCTATTCGACAAAAATGTGCGGATAAAAGCGTGACAGATCCTGCGTGATCAGCGCGCGATCTTCGCGAATGCCAATCCCGGCCGGCAGATCGTTAATGAGCCAGCTGCCAATCAGGGTATAGCTGTCGCCAAATTTCGGCAGTTGCCAGAACTCCTGGACGATCATCCCTTCTTCGCCGTATGGCCCTTCAACCGCTTCCAGCGTCTTGCCGTTTTCGATAATCGAGACGTTTGCGCCTTCGCGGGAGAAGATCGGCTTAACGACGTATTTCTCCATTTGCGGGTAATCATCTTCCGCAAAATAGGCTGGCAGCAGGTTCGGGTGGTTCGGGAACATCTCCCAGAGCATCGGCAGCAGGGCTTTGTTAGAGATGATGCTCTTCCAGGCCGGCTCCAGCCAGCGCACGCCAGCATCTTCCAGCTTGGTGGAAAACATCTCGCGCAGCATGTATTCCCACGGGTATAGCTTGAACAGGTTGCTGATCACCTGGTCCTGCATATCCGTAAACTGACCCTTTTCACCCAGGCCGATATCCTCGATATAGAGAAACTCGGTCGCCACTTCCGCTTCGGCGGCGCAGTCCTGCAGATACTGAACCGTGCCACGGTCTTCTTCCGTGTCGCGGCAGCAGGCGAGATGGAGCAGGTTAAAGCCATGCTGTTCGCGCAGCTCGGCAAAACGCTCAATCAGCTTTTCCTGCAGACTGTTAAACTGGTCGCTGCCTTCCGGCAGGTTTCCGGCATTGGCCTGGTCTTCCAGCCAGATCCACTGGAAGAACGCCGCTTCATACAGAGAGGTTGGCGTATCGGCGTTGTTTTCCAGCAGCTTAGGCTCGCCTTTGCCGTCCCACGCCAGATCCAGGCGAGAGTAAAGCGAAGGTTGATTCGTTTTCCACGACTGGCGCACAAAGCCCCAGGTGTGCTTCGGAATGCGGAACTTTGCCATCAGCTCGTCGCTGTCGATGACCTTTTCCACGACCTTCAGGCACATCTGGTGCAGCTCGGCCGTCACCTCTTCCAGTTTTTCCACCTGGGCCAGCGTGAGCTTGTAATAGGCGTCTTCACACCAGTACGGCTCGCCGTACATGGTGTGGAAGTTAAAACCGTACTCTGTGGCTTTTTCGCGCCAGTCCGGGCGCTCGGTGATACTGACTCGTTCCATGATCAGCCGCCCATTGAGCGAGTAGAGGAGGTGCCTGTCGCACTACGCTGCATGCTGGTCTGCTTCGCCACAGATTCACCAAACCCGCCGCGGGTGATGGTGCTGGTCGTCGCAGGCTTCGGCGCCATCGCCGTTTTCGGTACGGTCACGGTGCGGCCGGGGGTCGCTGCGCCGTAGCCTTTGCCGCTGGCATCGGTATATTGACCGTAAGCCGGGCTGGCCGGGTTTTTCGAGCTAAACAGCGGCTGCTGCTGATAGCCCGCACCGCCGCCCATCAGGCGACCCATCATGTAGCCTGCCATCAGCGGCATCCAGAAGCTGCCGCTGGACTGCGCCTGAGCCTGATTTTCAGGTGCGGTGCCGGCCTGAGCCGGTGCCTGCTGGCACTGACCTTCACCAAACTCCGCCACGCAGTCTTCGCGTGAGGCATATTTCGGCGCGGTACGTTCCGCTTCTTTCAGCGCGCTGGTGTAGGCCGTTTTACATTCGGCCGCTTTACCAGTGGCGGCAGAGCAGTCGTCCGCGTTTTGATACAGCGAAACCGTTTCGTCATTTTTCTCACAGCCTGCCAGCATAAAGACAGCCGTGACCGCCAGCGCAACAGGGGTGAGGTGACGCGCGTTCCAGCTCTTACGGAACGAAGCGTGATTTATAGATTTTGTCCGTTTCATCTTTGTCTTCCAGGACCCAGTGGTAATAACGCTCAGGATAGAGGATGAGTGGTTGAAAATGAAGCGAAGAGGGGCGGAATCAGGGGAATCTTTACGTTGGCTTACGTTCGGATGTGATTCAGATGCGCCCTCTCCCTGTGGGAGAGGGCGGGGCGAGGGCATCAGGCCGCAATGGATCTGATGACACTCTTAGTTACGGAACGGATTATTGCCTTTGCTGGCGGATGTAGAGGTACGCGCAGCGGCCGGCTGTGCCGCTGGGGTGTTGCTGTTAGCGTTGAAGTTATCAACCGCGGCAACCTGCTCCGGGTTCTCCGGTGCAACGCTGTCCGGAGAGGTGGAGACCGGTTTGCCCAGCGCGCTGTTCAGCATCTGCAGATCTTGCTCGTTCAGCGTACCCAAAGCCTGTTTGATGTTCAGCTGGTTAATCAGGTACTGGTAACGCGCGCTTGAGAGCTGCTGTTTCGCGTTGTACAGCGTGGTGGTCGCGTCGAGCACGTCCACGATAGTACGTGTACCGACCGAGTAGCCCGCTTCCATCGCATCCAGAGAGCTCTGTGCAGACACAACGGCCTGTTTATAGGCGTTGATGCTGCTGATCGAGGCGTTCACGTTGTTAAAGGAGGAACGTACGGTCTGCACCACGTTGCGGTGGGCGCTTTCCAGCTGCTCGCTCGCACCAACAAAGTTGTACTGTGCCTGTTTCACCTGAGAGTTGACCTGGCCGCCCTGGTACAGCGGCAGGGAGAAGCTCAGACCTACTTTGTTCTGACCCATATTGCTGTCGTCATACTGGGACGTATTGGTTTTAGAGCCGCTGTAGGTCGTATCAGAGACACCGGTAGACGCGCTCAGGCTCAGGGTTGGCAGATGGCCGTCCTGCGCCTGACGAATTTGCTCGCGGGCCAGGTCCTGGCTCAGACGCGCCTGCAGCAAACTCAGGTTGCGGTTTTCCGCCTCTTTCAGCAGGGCGTTAACGGCCTGCGGTTTATCCGTTTTGAAGCTGTCCACGTTCAGCGACGCCAGCTCAGGATAGTAATTCCCGGTGACCTGACGCAGGGATTCCAGCGCGTTGTCGAGGTTGTTACGCGCGGTCACTTCGTTAGCCAGCACGGTATCGTACTGTGAACGGGCGTTCTGCACGTCGGTGATCGCCACCAGGCCCACGTTGAAACGCTGGGTGGTTTGATCTAACTGGCGGTAAATCGCCTGTTTCTGCGCTTCGGTGTAGGAGAGTGCGTCAATCGCGCTCAGCACGTTGAAGTACGCCGTGGCAGTGTTCAGGATCAGCGTCTGCTGGTCGGTCTGATAGGTCACATCCTGAATACCCGCACTCTTTTCCTGCAGGGTCAGGGCGCGCCATTTGGACATATCAAACAGCGTCTGTGTCAATTGCAGTGAGGCGCTGGTAGCATTGGAGTTTACGCCGTTAGCGTCGCGGAAACCGTTGCTGTAGGTATAATCTGCACCTAAACCTAACTGTGGCAGCAAGGGGCTACGCGCTTCGTTAATCTTTTCAAACGCAGCATCACGATCGGCCGCTGATTTACGTAAATCAGGGTTGCCCAGACGTGCCTGCTGGTAGACCTGTAACAGGTTTTCCGCCTGGCTCATTGCACTGAAGCCCGTCAGGCTCAGGCCGATAAGGATGGGGAGCAATTTCTTCATTTGCATTCCTTGTTGTGAAGCAGTATTAGCGCTGATCTAATTAAAAAATAATTGCCGATTCTAACAGAATCTTCCATACCAAAAGGTTGGCGTAACGTGCCATCTGGCGGTAATTTGCACCAATCTACCATATAGCCTTACAAACGGCAGCCAAACAGCCTTGAAATTCACAATTTCATCACCATTGCTACCAGGACTCGACTCATGCAAAAACCAGAAAAGTTGCCCGTGACATTCGCCAAAAACGATGTAGAAATTATTGCACGAGAAACGCTTTATAGCGGTTTTTTTTCAATGGATCTTTACCGTTTCAGGCATCGCCTGTTTAACGGGGAAATGAGCGGCGAAATCAGACGCGAAATTTTTGAGCGCGGGCATGCGGCAGTCTTGCTACCCTTTGACCCAGTGCGTGACGAAGTTGTGCTGGTGGAGCAGATCCGCATCGCCGCTTATGACGTCAGTGAGAGCCCGTGGCTGCTGGAGATGGTGGCCGGGATGATCGAAGAAGGCGAAACGGTTGAAGACGTCGCCCGGCGCGAGGCGCTGGAAGAGGCCGGACTGGTGGTGGGTCGCACCAAGCCGGTGCTGAGCTATCTGGCAAGCCCGGGCGGTACCAGCGAGCGCTTGTCCATTATGGTGGGCGAAGTGGACGCCACGACGGCGGAAGGGATCCACGGTCTGGCAGATGAAAACGAAGATATTCGGGTTCATGTGGTGAGCCGGGAACAGGCTTATCAGTGGGTAGAAGAGGGGAAAATCGACAACGCAGCGTCTGTCATCGCCCTGCAATGGCTACAGCTGCATTATCAGACATTACGAAACGAGTGGAAAAAATGAAGCGCTATACGCCTGACTTCCCAGAAATGATGCGCCTGTGCGAAACCAATTTCGCACAGCTGCGCCGCCTGCTGCCGCGAAACGACGCACCCGGCGAAACGGTAAGCTATCAGGTGAGCAACGCGCAGTATCGGTTAACGATAACAGAATCAACGCGCTACACTACGCTGGTGGAGATTGAGCAAACGGCACCCAGCATTAGCTACTGGAGCCTGCCGTCGATGACGGTGCGTCTCTATCACGACGCGATGGTCGCTGAAGTGTGTTCAAGCCAGCAGATCTTTCGCTTCAAGGCGCGGTATGATTACCCGAATAAAAAGTTGCATCAACGCGACGAAAAGCATCAAATTAACCAGTTTTTAGCCGACTGGCTAAGATATTGTTTAGCACATGGAGCAATGGCGATTCCGGTTTGTTAGCGTCATAAACCTACCTAAGGACACCATTTGGAAAGCCTGTTGAACCTGACTGTTGCTGGTGGGGCGCCAGTCAGGATATTACAAATCACCGATACCCACCTTTTTGCCGAAAAGCATGAGACGCTACTGGGGGTTAACACCTGGGAGAGTTATCAGGCGGTGCTTAGCGCCATTCACGCTGAAAACCGTGCATGCGATCTGATTGTCGCAACGGGCGATCTGGCGCAGGATCAGTCCTCCGCGGCCTACCAGCATTTTGCTGAAGGCATCGCGAGCTTTAGCGTGCCTTGCGTCTGGCTGCCAGGAAACCATGACTTCCAGCCCGCTATGTACAGTTCTCTTCAGGATGCGGGCATTTCGCCGGCGAAATGTGTTTTTGCGGGTGAACAGTGGCAGATCCTGCTGCTGGACAGCCAGGTGTTTGGCGTCCCGCACGGTGAGTTAAGCGAGTTTCAGCTCGACTGGCTTGAGACCAAACTGGCTGCTGAACCTGAACGCCACACGCTGCTGTTGCTGCATCATCATCCTCTGCCGGCGGGCTGCAGCTGGCTCGATCAGCACAGCCTGCGCAACTCCGCAGCGCTGGATCGCGTGCTGGCGAAGTTCCCGCGGGTGAAAAATCTGCTGTGTGGGCATATTCACCAGGAACAGGATCTCGACTGGAACGGACGCCGCATGCTGGCGACGCCATCGACCTGCGTTCAGTTTAAGCCGCACTGCGCCAACTTTACGCTGGATACCATCGCGCCAGGCTGGCGCTGGCTGGAACTGCATGCCGACGGCTCGCTGACCACGGAAGTCTGCCGTTTGACCGGTGCAAAATTCCGCCCGGATACCGCTTCAGAAGGCTATTGATGTCTACGCTCCTTTATCTGCACGGATTCAACAGCTCGCCGCGCTCCGCAAAAGCGACACAGTTTCGCCAGTGGCTGAGCGAGCATCACCCCGACGTTGAGATGATTATCCCGCAGCTGCCGCCTTACCCGGCAGAGGCCGCGGAGATGCTGGAATCTATTGTGCTTGCGCACGGCGGCGAAACCTTCGGTGTGGTCGGTTCATCCCTGGGCGGGTACTACGCTACCTGGCTCTCACAATGCTTCATGCTGCCCGCCGTTGTGGTTAATCCGGCGGTTCGGCCATTTGAGCTGCTGAGGGACTTTCTTGGCGAAAACGAGAACCCCTACACCGGCCAGCAATATGTGCTAGAGTCACGCCATATTTACGATCTCAAAGTTATGCAGGTCGACCCGCTTGAGGCGCCGGATCTCATCTGGCTGCTGCAACAGACGGGTGATGAAGTGCTGGATTACCGCCAGGCAGTGGCGTATTACGCCTCCTGCCGCCAGACTATAGAAGAGGGCGGAAACCATGCTTTCACGGGCTTTGAGAATCATTTCACCCAGATTGTCGATTTTCTTGGACTGCACAGCCACTGACAATCAATGCGAATTGCTAGTTTAAATCATGACGCAAACCTATAACGCTGATGCCATTGAGGTCCTCACCGGGCTTGAGCCGGTTCGCCGCCGCCCGGGGATGTACACCGATACGACGCGCCCAAACCATCTGGGCCAGGAAGTTATTGATAACAGTGTGGACGAAGCGCTGGCGGGCCATGCCAAACGCGTCGACGTTATCCTGCACGCCGATCAGTCGCTGGAAGTCATCGACGACGGGCGCGGCATGCCGGTGGATATCCACCCGGAAGAGGGCGTGCCTGCCGTTGAGCTGATCCTCTGTCGTCTGCACGCGGGCGGTAAGTTCTCCAACAAGAACTACCAGTTCTCCGGTGGTCTGCACGGCGTGGGCATTTCCGTCGTGAACGCCTTGTCCAAACGCGTGGAAGTGAACGTTCGTCGCGACGGTCAGGTCTATAACATCGCGTTTGAAAATGGCGATAAGGTGCAGGATCTGCAGGTTGTCGGCACGTGCGGCAAACGCAATACCGGCACCAGCGTCCACTTCTGGCCTGACGAAAGCTTCTTCGACAGCCCGCGCTTTTCCGTTTCTCGCCTGACGCACCTGCTGAAAGCCAAAGCGGTGCTGTGTCCGGGCGTGGAAATCACCTTTACCGATCACGTTAACAATACCGCACAAACCTGGTGCTACGCCGACGGTCTGAACGACTACCTGTGCGAAGCGGTAAACGGCCTGCCAACGCTGCCGGAAAAACCGTTTGTCGGTAACTTTAGCGGCGATACCGAAGCCGTGGACTGGGCGCTGCTGTGGCTGCCGGAAGGCGGCGAGCTGCTGACGGAAAGCTACGTTAACCTGATCCCGACCATGCTCGGCGGTACCCACGTCAACGGCCTGCGTCAGGGGTTGCTGGACGCGATGCGTGAGTTCTGCGAATACCGCAATATTCTGCCACGCGGCGTGAAGCTGTCGGCGGAAGATATCTGGGATCGCTGCGCCTACGTGCTCTCCGTGAAGATGCAGGATCCGCAGTTTGCCGGCCAGACCAAAGAGCGCCTGTCGTCACGTCAGTGCGCGGCATTCGTCTCCGGCGTGGTGAAAGATGCGTTTACCCTGTGGCTGAACCAGAACGTGCAGGCGGCAGAGATGCTGGCCGAAATGGCGATTTCCAGCGCCCAGCGTCGTCTGCGTGCCGCGAAGAAAGTGGTGCGTAAAAAGCTGACCAGCGGCCCTGCGCTGCCGGGCAAGCTTGCGGACTGTACCGCGCAGGATATCAACCGTACCGAGCTGTTCCTCGTGGAAGGGGACTCGGCGGGCGGATCGGCCAAGCAGGCGCGCGATCGTGAATATCAGGCGATCATGCCGCTCAAGGGTAAGATCCTGAATACCTGGGAGGTCTCATCTGATGAAGTGCTGGCCTCGCAGGAAGTGCACGATATCTCGGTAGCGATCGGCATCGATCCGGACAGCGACGATCTGAGCCAGCTGCGCTACGGCAAGATCTGTATCCTCGCGGATGCGGACTCCGATGGTCTGCACATCGCCACGCTGCTGTGCGCGCTGTTCGTGAAGCATTTCAAAACGCTGGTGAAAAACGGTCACGTCCACGTGGCGCTGCCGCCGCTGTACCGTATCGACCTTGGCAAAGAGGTTTACTACGCGCTGACGGAAGAAGAGAAAGCGGGCGTGCTGGAACAGCTGAAGCGCAAGAAGGGCAAACCGAACGTGCAGCGCTTTAAAGGGCTGGGCGAGATGAACCCGATGCAGCTTCGCGAAACGACGCTGGATCCGAACACGCGCCGTCTGGTGCAGCTGACGATCAGCGACGAAGACGAACAGCAAACCAACGCCATGATGGATATGCTCCTTGCCAAGAAACGTTCGGAAGACCGACGCAACTGGCTGCAGGAGAAAGGCGATATGGCGGATATTGAGGCCTGATGCCCTCACCCTAACCCTCTCCCACAGGGAGAGGGAATGGATCGTAGGCCCGGTAAGCGTTAGCGCCACCGGGCTTTTTTACGTCAAAACTCCATCTTCACCGTCAACTGCACTTCGCGCGGATCGCCAATCTGGTTGCCCAGGTTGTTGGTCGCAATGGACGACGTGTAGTAGGTCTTATCAAACAGATTTTTCACGTTCACCTGCAGCGTCACCGGATACTGTAGCTTCATTTTGTATGCTGCAAACGCATCCGCCACGAAATAGCCCGGCAGATAATAATCCGCACCGTTGGTTGCGGAACGACGGCTTACGCCGTGCCCGCCGCCGCCCAGCGTCAGGGTATTCCCGGCAAACGCATTGTGAATATCGTAGGTCAGGAACAGGGAGCCGGTATGGCGCGGCACGTTTGGCAGCGGTTTGCCCGCATAGTCCGGGTCTTCCAGCACCTTCGCGTCGGTATAGCCGTAGCTGGCGATAATGTTGGTGTTCTCGGTCAGCGAGCCGGCAAGATCCACCTCCACGCCCTGGGAGCGCACGCGGCCCGCGGTTTTGGCGACGGTTTCATCACCAATGCTTTCGGTGTACAGCACGTTGCGCTTGTGGATATCAAACAGCGCGATATTGGCGGTAATGCCGTCGAACAGGTCAAACTTAGCGCCGATTTCATACGCGTTAGACGTTTCCGGCGGCAGGTCGCCGATGTAGCTCGCAATGGACGACTGCGGCATAAACGTCTGGGAATAGTTGGCAAACAGCGAGACCGCTGGGGTGAGCTTATAAACAAGACCCAGCTTCGGCGTCCACTGGTCGTCGCGGCTGTCGGTGTTCACGTTAAACGGACGGCCTTTCCCCGCATACTGGGTGTAATACTGATAGCGCATTCCGGCGACGGCGATCCACTTATCGGTCAGGTACAGCGCGTCCTGCGCGTAGGCGGAGTAGCTCTCCTGCTTGATGGTTTGATCGCTGTCGGATGCCGAGACGGTGGTGCACTTGCCGAGGCTGCCGTAGCTCGGGTTGTAAATATTGAAATCCTTAACGTTCTTACAGCGGATCATGTCCGTACGCAGCAGATCGTAATTCTCATACGACACGCCGGTCAGGATCTCATTGTAAAAGCCCGCGATGTCCACGTTTCCCTGTAGATCCGCGCGCGTCGTGTGCATACGCTGGGTCGAGCCCTGGGTCGCATCCACGCGGCGGGTCAGGTTGCCGGTTTTTGAATCGTAGGCCATCACGCGGGCCTGGTTATCGCTGTATTTATCCTGGCTGTAGCTGTAGTCGAACTTCGCGGTCCACTGGCTGTTGAGGCGATACTCCGCGTTGAGCTGAGCGAGATCGGACTGGCCGTCGGTCACGTTAAACGGTTCGTCGAAGCGGGTTTTACGATCGACGTCGACGGCTTTTTTAGTGTTGAGATCGAAGATCGTTCCGCGATCGAACGGCGTTTTATAGTCGCGATGCGAATAGAGCACGGTCACAGTGGCATCGTCGCCGAACCAGGTCAGCGACGGGGCGATAAAGGTGCTGCGTTCGTTGCCGAAATTACGCCAGTAATCCTCGTCCTGATATTCGCCCGTCAGGCGATACGCCAGACGCGTGCCGTCAATCGGGCCGGTAACATCAACCTGTCCGGTGCCGCCGCCAAAGCTGGACGAGGTAGCGGAAAGTGAGCCGCCGAAGGTCTTCTCCGGGCGTTTGGTGACGACGTTGATTAGGCCGCCGGGGTCGAGAATACCGTATAGGGTCGAGGCCGGGCCTTTCAGCACCTCCACGCGCTCGGTTGCGGCATTAAAGCTGCGCGGCAGCACGGTGCGCAGGCCGTTGGTCATGATCGAGCCGTCGCGGTTCGCGCCAAATCCGCGGCGCACGAAGGCATCCTGCGTACCGCCCAGGGTGTTGGTCTGCACCACGTTGCTGACGTTATAGAGCGCTTCATCCAGCGTGGTGGCATGCTGATCCTCCAGCACTTTGTCGCTGACGGTATTGACCACCTGCGGGA
Source organism: Enterobacter sp. 940_PEND (assembly GCF_001059415.1). Taxonomy (NCBI): domain Bacteria; kingdom Pseudomonadati; phylum Pseudomonadota; class Gammaproteobacteria; order Enterobacterales; family Enterobacteriaceae; genus Enterobacter; species Enterobacter sp. 940_PEND. Next base: position 24,171 of record NZ_JUMS01000132.1, on the reverse strand, counting down.
TGTCCAGCATCGGCATGTTGGTTAACGTCGCGGTGGAGGTATTCAACGGCTGATAGCCATTCGTGGCCTCCGCCGTCGTATTTGGATCGGCGGTGACGGTAAGCGTTTCGCCGTCTTTAGTCGCGGTGTTATCTGCTGCCTGCACCAGCGGCGCCATGAACAGCAGTGAAAAGAGCGCGCGCCCTTTTACCCCAGAGAGTGAAGGTGTGAACGTAGCCATTACATCTGTTATCCCGAAATATCCCGCGAATGACGTTTCGCGGAAAAATGTGTGAGTCATTGCCCTTTACGGTCTGTCCGTTAGCCACGGCGGGCATCGGACATGTAATTGAGAATCATTCAATCATGCGCGAATGTAGTAGTAAATGGAAAAAAGCAAAAATCGGCTACAACGTTTATCCGGGCGTATAAGCGCAGCGGGATAATTATTAACTTATTGAATTAAATGCTTTTGAAAGTCCTTTCTTGTTCATTCCTCCTTAGACTTATCCCTGGTTTTATCAGGGTGTTTCTTCTCTTGACTACTACATGGCGCAGCGTCAAACTCTCAAAAGAGAATGATTTTTATTTATATTTGTTGCGCTTTTTTATTACGTTGGCATTCACGTGGCTCACAACACAAAAAAACCGGGACTGGTTCTGGAGAACCTCTCTGCGGGCTATCAGAAAAAAATCATCGTTGATGATATCTCCCTTGCGATCCCACAGCAGAAAATGACGGTGCTGGTAGGGGCGAACGGCTGCGGAAAATCCACGCTGCTGAGCACCATTGCGCGTTTGCTTCAGCCGCTTGGCGGCGCGGCAGTTCTCGACGGCAAGGCGATCCACGAGCAGCCGACCAAAGCCGTCGCCCGCGAGCTGGGTATCCTGCCGCAGTCTCCGCTGCTGCCGGAAGGGTTAACCGTCTTTGAGCTGGTCTCGCGCGGGCGTTTTCCCTGGCAGAACTTTATGCGCCAGTGGAGCGACGAGGACGAACTGGCGGTGGAAGAGGCCCTGCGTCTGACCGGAACGGCGGAGTTTGCCCATATGCCGGTGGAAAGCTTATCCGGCGGCCAGCGTCAGCGCTGCTGGATCGCCATGGCGCTGGCGCAGCAAACGCCGTATATCCTGCTTGACGAGCCCACGACGTTTCTCGATCTTCGCTATCAGGTGGAGATCCTGGAACTGCTGCACACCCTGACCCGCCAGCACGGACGTACCGTCGTGGTGGTGCTGCACGATCTCAACTTCGCCGTAAATTACGGCGATTCGCTGGTCTTTTTACGCCAGGGGAAAGTTGAAGGCGTATTGCATGAGGGCGATGCCTGCACGCCGGAGCTGATCAAAGCGGTGTTTGATGTCGACGTGCATATGTCCATAAACACGTTGACCGGTAAGCCGTTCTTTATGCCGTTTCGCCAGAGCACCGTTCAGCCATGATACGCTCCTCTCTGGCCTTCCCGATCTCCGCACTGCTGCTGGCGCTGGGCGCTATTCTGCACCTGGGCATCGGCGCACGCTTCATCGCCCCGCAGACGGTGGTGGAGGCATTCTTCCATTTCGATCCGCGCAATTTCGACCATAACGTCATTATCAAATTAAGACTGCTGCGCCTCTGCGCCGCGATGGTGACGGGCGCCGCGCTCGGCGTGGCGGGCGTGCTGCTGCAGTCCGTGATCCGCAACCCGCTCGGCGAGCCGCATATTCTGGGGCTCAACGCCGGGGCCGCGCTGGCGGTAGTGATTACCAGCGCGCTTGGGCTGTCGCTGCCGTTTGGTCGCCCGCTCGTTGCCGCCGCCGGTGCCGCCGCGCTGTTTTTGCTGGTTCTGATGTTCTCCTCGTCCGGTCGCACCGGGCTTACGCCGATGAAGGTCACGCTGTGCGGCGTGGCGATGTCGGCGTTTGCCTCGTCGATTACCGCCGCGGTGTTAATTCTCGATGAACAGACGCTGCTCGCCATGCGCACCTGGCTGGCAGGGGACCTGGCCGGGATCAACGTGCAGACGCTCCGGAGCGCCCTTTGGGCCGCAGCAGCCGGTTTTGTTCTCGCCATCGGTCTGTCGCCCTCGCTCAACATGCTTGCGCTGGGAGACCGAATGGCGCAGGGGCTTGGCGTGTCGCTGCTGAAAACCCGCCTGCTCGCCCTGCTGGCCATCGCGCTGCTCTGCGGCGCGGCCGTCTCAATTGCCGGGCCGATTGGCTTTATCGGCCTGGTCGTGCCGCAGCTCATTCGCCGTCTGGTGTCGGTCGATTTACGCGTGATGGTGCCGCTGTCAGCCCTGTGCGGCGCGCTGGTTCTGCTGCTGGCGGATATCGCCGCCCGCACGCTGTTTACGCCCTGGGAGCTGGCAACCGGCATCATGACGGCCCTGGTCGGCGCACCCGTATTCATCTTTATGGCGTCGAGGATGTTCAAATGAACCGGGCCGGATTCCGCGCGATCCGTATTGGCCGTGTATCGGCGCTGGTTCGCCCACGGGCGCTGGCGTGCCTGACGCTTTTAGCGCTGGTGGCGTTAAGCCTGCTGGGCTTTGGCCTGACGCACGGATCTCTTCCTGTTCCCACCTCCGCCATCGGGCGCGCGCTGTTTTCTCCTGAGAGTCTGACGGCGGAGACGCGCTACATCGTGATGGATATCCGCCTGCCTCGCCTGCTGATGGCGGTGCTGTGCGGCGCGATGCTCGGCATGGCAGGGGCGGCAATGCAGTCCATCACCCGCAATGGTCTGGCCGATCCCGGGCTTATCGGCGTGAAGGAGGGCTGTAGCGCGGCGGTACTGCTGCTGATTTTTCAGTTCCCGGCGCTGGGCCTGGCCTGGCGTCCTCTGGTCGGCATGGCTGGTGGACTGCTTACCGCGCTGCTGGTTATCGCCCTGGCGCGCGATATCTCGCGCCCGCGGTTCATCCTGATCGGCATCGGCGTGTCGTGGGCGTTTGCCGCCGCAATGGGCGTCTTTATCACCACCGCCGACGTGCGGGACGTGCAGACGGCGATGCTGTGGCTGGCGGGAAGCCTGCATGCGGCAAACTGGACGCTGGTGGGGTTAGCCGCGCTCTGGGCTGCCCCCGCGTTTGCGCTGCTGCTTTTTACCGCACGGGCTGCGGACGTGGCGTTGCTCGGCAATCAGGCCGCAGCGGGCCTTGGCGTGCGCATAATCCGGCTGGCGCTGCTGCGGGTTCTCGCCCCGGTGGTGCTGACGGCGGCCTGCGTCTCGTGCGTGGGCGGTATTGGTTTCGTGGGGCTGATTGCCCCGCATATGGCGCGTCTGCTGCTGCGCGGTGGGCAAACCGCGCTCCTGACTGGAAGCGCCGTGCTGGGCTCGCTGCTGGTGCTGCTGGCGGATAACGTCGGACGTCTGGCGTTTCTCCCGCTGCAGCTGCCGGCGGGAATTGTGATTTCATTGATTGGCGGACCGTTTTTCCTGCTGCTGCTCTGGCAGCGTCGGGACAGATTTTAGGAGACTATGATGCGCGTACTGTTTTCGATGCTGTTGCTGGTGGGGTTCGCGGTGGGGGCGGCGGAGCCGACGCAGACGTTTACTGACGATCTGAACCGAAAAGTGGTGGTGCCGGTTCATCCGAAACGGATTGTCTCTTTACACGATCTGGATATCACCATTCCGCTGATTGAGCTTGGCGTGCCGCCGGTGGCAAGCCATGGCCGCACGCGGCCGGACGGCAGCCACTTTCTGCGCTCCAGCGGCATGTTGACCGGCGTCGACTTCGATAATTCCGACATTAAATTTATCGGTACGGCCGATATCGACATTGAAGCCATCGCCGCCGCAAAGCCTGACCTGATCGTTACCGAGCCGACCCGCAACACCCCGGTGGAACAGCTGGCGAAAATTGCCCCGACGGTGAGCATCGATCATCTCGACGGCGGCGCGCCGGAGATCTACCGCAAGCTGGCTCAGCTGACGGGAACGCAGGCGCGGCTTAAGGTTCTGGAGCGGCGCTATCAGGAGCAGATTAAGGCGCTGAAGGCGACTATTGATACCCGCAAGGTGACCGTGTCCGTGATTCAGGCGAATCAGGGAAAGATTAACGCCATGCACAGCTACCACTCGCTGGGCCGCGTGCTGCGCGACGCCGGGTTCATCTTCCCGCCGCTGATTGAGAGCATCCCGGAAGGAGGGCGCATCGACGTCAGCGCCGAGCGCCTGCCGGAGCTGGATGCCGATTTCGTCTTCGCTACCTGGCGCGGGGATACGGGCGGTAAACCGCAGGACGAGCTGGCGGCGATGGATGCGGTCATGCCGGGCTGGTGTCAGTTCCTGAATGCCTGCCGAACCGGGCATTACGTACTGATCTCGCGTGAAGAGGCCATCTCGAATTCGTACGCCTCGTTAGGGCTGATGGCCGCGCAGGTGCAGTCGCAGATTGCCGGGCGTCCGCTGCCGGAGGCGTCACGGTGATCCGCAAAGAGAAAGGGCGCGTGGATGTCTATGGCGACCGCTTTCGCGCGCGTGCGCATCAGCTGACGCCGCGTCTGCTGCAGGTTGCACGCTATATTCATGACAACCGAGAAGCGGTGATGGAACAGACCGCAATGGAGATCGCGACGCTGTTGAAAACCTCAGATGCCACGGTGGTCCGCGCCATTCAGGCGCTGGGTTTCGCCGGGCTGCGCGATCTCAAGCAAACGCTGGAGCAGTGGTTTGGTCCGGTGGTCACCTCCAGCGAAAAGATGTCCACCACGGTGAATACGCTCGCCAGCGACGTCAACGCGAGCATTGATTTCGTGCTGGAGGGGCATCAGCACACCTGCGAAGTGTTATCCGAGCCCCACAACCGCTACGCGATGGCCCAGGCCGTCTCTCTGCTGGCGCAGGCGAGGCAGGTCGCCATATTTGGCATTGGCGCCTCCGGCATTCTGGCCGAGTACACCGCCAGGCTGTTCAGCCGAATGGGGTTACCCGCCACGCCGCTTAACCGTACCGGAATAGGGCTTGCCGAGCAGCTGATTGCGCTTCAGCGCGGCGACGTGCTGGTGATGATGGCGCAGAAATCCGCGCACCGGGAGGGGCAAACCACGCTGCGTGAAGCGAAGCGTCTGGGCATTCCAACCATCCTGCTGACCAACGCCCTCGACTCACGCTTCAGCAAGGAGGCCAGCGTGGTGATTCACGTTCCGCGCGGCGGCGAAAAAGGCAAAATTCCGCTCCACGGCACGGTGCTGCTGTGTCTGGAGATGATTATTTTATCCGTGGCCTCCACCGAGCCACAGCGCACCATCAAGTCGATGAAGCGCATCAACGAGTTACATCGTGGGTTAAAACCGGGGAAGAAAAGCAGCTGATTTCCCCGGCTCGCGGATCACGCCTTAGGAATACGCAGCGTCTGGCCAGGATAGATTTTATCCGGGCTGGAGAGCATCGGGCGGTTAGCCTCAAAAATCTTATTGTACTTGTTGGCATCGCCGTAGACGGTTTTGGAGATAGCGCTCAGGGTATCGCCTGATTTCACCGTATAGTAGGTGGCTTCATCTTTGGCATCGGTCGCGGTGATGTTGTTCTCCACCTCGCTGACGCCCGCGATGTTCCCGACGGCGACCTGGATTTTTTCTTTCTGCTCCTGGGTCAGCCCGTCACCCGTCACGCTGGCTTTGCCGTCGGTAACGTTAACCTGAACCTTATCTGAACCGGGAATATTGAGTTTTTTGAGATGCTCGGTGATTTTGTCACTCTGGCCTTTATGATCGGTCAGGTTATCCCATAGCTTTTCGCCTGCTTCTTTCACGAAGTTAAAAAGACCCATTCCATCCTCCTGTTAATCATGAAGTCAGAATAAGCATAGCAGTTGAGTTTTAAGCTGATAAAAAACCCGGTAGCGCTGACGCTCACCGGGCCTGGTTCTGTTCTCCCTCTCCCTGTGGGAGAGGGCGGGGTGGGGGGGAACTTAAACCCCTTGCTCCAGAATGCGGATGTGGGTCTCCAGCACGTCACCCTTCACCGCATCGCTCCACGCTTTCATGTGAGGGGTCTGCAGGTGCGCTTCAAGGTGCGCGACGGTTTCCCACTGCTCAACCATGATGATTGAGTCTGGCGCGGTCGCCTGGAAGCTGGCGTCAGTGGCGGCATCCACCATCGGCGCGTAGCCGTGGCAGCCTTCTTCTTTCAGTACGGTCGGGATAATTTTCACGAACTGATCCAGCACCGCCTGACGGTGATGTTGACCTGGACGAGTACGGATTTCTGCGATTACGGTAAGCATGTTTACTACTCCTTTAATTCCAGGCTACCAGTTAAGCAAAAATTTTCGCGAGATGCTTGCGATATTCTGCGATATAGCTCGGGACGTCAGGCATTTTAATCACGTCGTTGACGATAAAGGTCGGCAGCGGATCCATGCCCAGGAACTGGTTAGCCTTGTGGAACGGCAGGTACGCGCCGTCGACGCCCACGCCTTCGAAGAACTGATCTTTATCGGTGAAGGCTTCCAGCGGGGCGTTCCAGGTCAGCGAGAGCATATATTTTTTGCCCTGAATCAGGCCGCCCGAGCCGTATTTTTTGGAGGCGTCAGAGCGGGTGCGGCCATCGCTGGCATACAGTGAACCGTGACCTTCGGTGAACACGTCGTCCATGTATTTTTTTACGGTCCACGGCGCGCCCATCCACCAGCCTGGCATCTGCCAGATCACCACGTCAGCCCACAGGAAGTTCTGCACTTCGGCCTTCACATCATAATTGCTGTCCGCGCGCACGACCTTAACATCATGCCCGGCGTCGCGCAGGAAACCGTCCGCGACCTCGGTCAGGGTGTCATTCAGCTGGCCTTTAGAATGCGCAAATTCTTTTGCACCGTTGATAATCAGGATGTTGCTCATTATTTGTCCTCGATGATGAGAGTATGGCCAGTATTCTACGCGCGAGGACGGTGCGGTAAAATGAGCAAAATGTGCAAAGTCTTTTGCGTTAAACGCAATAATCCCTACCAGCTGACCTTCACTTCAAAACCGCCTTCAGGCGCATTGCTCAGCGAAACGCGCATCCCGTGCAGGGTGGCGATGCGTTTTACAATGGATAACCCCAGCCCGCTGCCCGTGGCATCCTGACCCGGCGGACGATAAAAGCGCTCGCCGACACGCGCCAGCGCGTCAGGTGAAATGCCTGGGCCGTTGTCGCGCACGGTAAAGCCACGCGCGTCCAGCGTCACGTCCACCACGCTGCCGCGCGGACTGTAGCGAATCGCGTTATCCAGCAGGTTGCGCACCAGCAGGCTCATGAGGAGCTGCTGGCCCGTGCGTGTAACCTCTGGTGCATGGATGTTCAGGCGAAGATCAATGCCCGCCTGCTGCGCCGGATGCCAGATATCCAGCACGGCTGACTGCAGCAAGTCGGCCAGGGGAATCGGTTCGACATCGTCAAGGTTATCCAGCGAGTCCAGGCGCGACAGCGTGAGGAGTTGATCCACCAGCCGGGAAGCGCGGTCGATACCCGCATGTAGCTGCGAAAGGGCTTTGGACTGCGCCTCGGGATCGTCCTGATACAGCTGCGCCACGTCAGTTTGCACCTTCAGTGCCGCCAGCGGGCTGCGTAGCTCGTGGGCGGCATCGGACGTAAAGCGGCGCTCGCGGGTCATCATCTCCTGGGTGCGCGCGAAGAGATGATTCAGCGCGTCGAGCAGGGGGCGCACTTCCGTAGGAAGGCCCTCCGTCGGCAGTTTATCGGTGGCATCCGGCGAGCGGGAGCGCAGGGTCTGCGCCAGCTTTTTCAGCGGCTTCAGCTCCCGACTCAGGAGGACGATCAGCAGCAGCAACATCACGGGCAGCGCCACCAGCCAGGGGGTCAGCTGCGAGCTGACCACGTCCAGCGCCATCTCCTCGCGGTACTCCCACTCCTGGCCGACCACCACGCGGTATTTTCCGTCAGGTGAAGTCAGCCATAAAAAACGCCACTCGTCGTTGTCGCCCTGTAGCTGCCCGTTATCGAACCCGTCGCGGCGATAGTGGTACGGAATATCGCGTCCGTTTTCACCGTCGTTGAGGAGCATTTTGCCGTCGACGGCGTAAATGGCGAAAGCCAGCGCGTCGTCGTCCAGACGACCGTGCTTCACTTTTTTCGGGATCTCGCGCATGCGTTCGGGGGCGCGGATCTCGTCCAGATCCATCGTCAGCAGCCGTTTAGCAAACAGCATCTGCTGGGTATCGAACAGCTTGTCGAGCTTGTGGGTCGTCTGCTGCCAGGCGACCAGGCTGGCAGCAAACCAGGCCGTCAGAGAGAGCAGCAGGAAGAGAAGCGTCAGGCGCAGCTTAAGGCTAAGGCGTTGCGTCAGTTTCATGCGTTACCCAGGGTGTAGCCGATGCCGTGCACGGTGCGGATAAACTCGCTCCCAAGCTTGCGGCGCAAATGATGGACGTGAACCTCGATGGCGTTGCTGGAGACGTCGTCGTCCCAGGTATAGAGTTTTTCCTCGATCAGCTTTCGCGGCAGCACCCGACCGGAGTTACGCATTAACAGCTCCAGCAGCGCGAACTCTTTCGGCTTGAGCGTCAACGGCTCACCGTCCAGCGTGGCGATGAGACGGGTCGGATCGAGCGTGACCTTCCCGTGACGCAGCTCGCTACGCGCCTGGCCGTGGCTGCGGCGGACCAGCGCTTCGAGGCGGGCACCCACTTCGATCAGCGCGAACGGCTTACAGAGATAATCATCCGCCCCAAGACGCAGCCCCTCGACGCGCTGGTTAAGCGCATCCCGCGCCGTCAGAATTAATACCGGCTCGCTGCGCCCGCTTTCGCGCCATGCGCGCAGAATGTCCAGACCGTCAATTTCCGGCAGCGTCAGATCCAGCACCACGGCATCATAGGGCGCAGAGGAGAGCGCGGCCTGGCCGGTTTTACCGTCGGTAAACCAGTCCACGCTAAAGCCCATTTTGCTTAGCCCCGCCTTGATACCGTCGCCGATTAACCTGTCGTCTTCTACCAGTAAAATACGCATGTTCCCTCCTTGATGCCGTCAGTAAACCCTCTGTAAGCGCCTGCTGTACAGCAATAATAAATAAATTTTTCCCTTAAGAAGTTGTTAAGGATTACCCTGTTAAATGGATTGCGAAACGACATTAAAGGGAGAGATGAAAATGAAAAAATTCGCTGCAATTGCTGCCATCATGATGATGACCACCGCGCCGGTCTTTGCTGCTCAGGGCGGTTTTACTGGCCCATCGGCCACACAGACCCAGACGCAAACTCAGCAGGGCGGTTTTGTCGATAACAACGCTAACCTCACCACCGCGGCAAAAGTGAAAGACCTGAAGGACGATGCCTGGGTGAAGCTGCGCGGGAACATTACCGAGCGCCTGTCCGATGACCGCTACACCTTCCGCGATGAGTCCGGCACGGTCGTAGTTGAGATTGACCACAAGCGCTGGAACGGCGTGACCGTCACTCCGCAGGATAAAGTTGAACTGCAGGGTAAAGTCGATAAAGACTGGAACGAGTTTGAAATTGACGTGAAGCAGGTGATTAAGCTGAACAAATAACCCGAAAAGGGCCGCCTGTGCGGCCCTTTTTCTTTGTGACTCAATTCATCAGATGAGGTAGTATCTGCGGCAATATTGCCTGAAACCCTTCGGTTTCTGAGTTGAGGAATCACACGTAATGAGCGATATGGCAGAGCGCCTCGCGCTACATGAATTCACGGAAAACGCCTACCTGAACTACTCCATGTACGTCATCATGGACAGGGCGTTGCCGTTTATCGGGGATGGCCTGAAGCCCGTTCAGCGCCGCATCGTCTATGCGATGTCCGAACTGGGGCTGAACGCCACCGCCAAGTTCAAGAAATCCGCCCGTACCGTCGGTGACGTACTGGGTAAATACCATCCGCACGGCGACAGCGCCTGTTATGAAGCGATGGTGCTGATGGCGCAGCCGTTCTCTTACCGCTACCCGCTGGTGGACGGGCAGGGGAACTGGGGTGCGCCGGACGATCCGAAATCCTTCGCGGCGATGCGTTATACCGAATCCCGTCTCTCTAAATATGCCGAAGTGCTGCTGGGCGAGCTGGGTCAGGGAACCGTTGACTGGGTGCCAAACTTCGACGGTACGATGCAGGAGCCGAAGATGCTGCCCGCGCGTCTGCCGAACATCCTGCTGAACGGTACCACCGGTATTGCGGTCGGTATGGCGACGGACATTCCGCCGCACAACCTGCGTGAAGTGGCGAAAGCCGCTATTACCCTCATCGAGCAGCCGAAAGCGACGCTCGACGAGCTGCTAGATATCGTGCAGGGGCCAGATTTCCCGACCGAAGCTGAGATCATCACCTCACGCGCGGAAATCCGCAAAATCTACCAGAACGGTCGCGGCTCCGTGCGCATGCGCGCGGTGTGGAATAAAGAGGACGGCGCCGTGGTGATCACCGCGCTGCCGCATCAGGTTTCCGGAGCTAAAGTGCTGGAGCAGATCGCCTCCCAGATGCGCAATAAAAAGCTGCCGATGGTGGACGACCTGCGCGACGAATCGGATCATGAGAACCCGACCCGTCTGGTGATCGTGCCGCGCTCCAACCGCGTGGACATGGAGCAGGTGATGAACCACCTGTTCGCCACCACCGATCTGGAAAAAAGCTACCGCATCAACCTGAACATGATTGGCCTCGACGGACGCCCGGCGGTGAAAAACCTGCTGGAGATCCTCACCGAATGGCTGACCTTCCGCCGCGATACTGTCCGTCGTCGTCTGAACCATCGTCTGGAGAAAGTGCTTAAGCGCCTGCATATCCTCGAAGGTTTGCTGGTGGCGTTCCTCAATATCGATGAAGTGATTGAGATCATCCGTACCGAGGACGAGCCGAAGCCGGCGCTGATGTCGCGCTTTGGCATCAGCGAAACCCAGGCCGAAGCGATCCTTGAACTGAAGCTGCGCCATCTCGCCAAACTGGAAGAGATGAAGATCCGCGGCGAGCAGAACGAGCTGGAAAAAGAGCGCGATCAGCTGCAGGCGATCCTCGCGTCCGAGCGCAAGATGAACACCCTGCTGAAGAAAGAGCTGCAGGCCGATGCAGACGCCTTCGGCGACGACCGTCGTTCTCCGCTGCACGAGCGCGAAGAAGCGAAGGCGATGAACGAGCATGACATGCAGCCGTCCGAGCCGGTCACCATTGTGCTGTCGCAGAGCGGCTGGGTGCGTAGCGCCAAAGGCCACGATATCGACGCGCCGGGGCTGAGCTACAAAGCGGGCGACAGCTTCAAAGCGGCGGTGAAAGGCAAGAGCAACCAGCCGGTGGCGTTTATCGACTCCACCGGCCGCAGCTACGCCATCGACCCGATTACGCTGCCTTCCGCGCGCGGGCAGGGCGAGCCGCTCACCGGCAAGCTGACGCTGCCGCCGGGTGCGACGGTTGACCATATGCTGATGGAAGCCGATGACCAGAAGCTGCTCATGGCGTCCGATGCGGGCTACGGCTTTATCTGTACCTTCAACGATCTGGTCTCCCGTAACCGTGCCGGTAAGGCGCTGATTAGCCTGCCGGACAACGCCCACGTGATGGCGCCGCTGGTGATCGAGAACGAAAGCGACATGCTGCTGGCGATCACCACCGCCGGACGTATGCTGATGTTCCCGGTCAGCGATCTGCCGGAGCTGTCGAAAGGCAAGGGCAACAAGATCATCAACATCCCGTCGGCGGAAGCCGCGAAAGGCGAAGATGGCCTGGCGCACCTCTTCCTACTGCCGCCGCAGAGCACGCTGACCATTCACGTCGGCAAGCGTAAGATCAAGCTGCGTCCGGAAGAGCTGCAGAAAGTGGTGGGTGAGCGCGGTCGCCGCGGCTCGCTGATGCGCGGCCTGCAGCGCATCGACCGCGTGGAGATTGACTCTCCTGCACGCAGCACCGCGGGTGACAGCGAAGAGTAATGTCGTGATATCCCCCTCTGCCCGGAGGGGGAGTTTCAATAAAATTTCCCGTAAAATCGTTGTTAATTCGTGCGTTGCGATTAACAATACGCGCTCGTAATAAAGTCCTTACCTGGCCACAGGTGAAGTATAATTGTCAGCTGTTGGGGCTTCAGAGGTCGCTATGCTATATATTGTTCGTCTTATTCTTACCGTTATCTACTGCATTCTGGTCTGTATTTTCGGCTCTATTTATTGCCTGTTCAGCCCGCGTAATCCGAAGCATGTCGCCACCTTTGGCCATATGTTCGGTCGTCTTGCGCCGCTGTTTGGTCTGAAGGTTGAAAAACGTCTGCCTGAAGGGGCGGAGAATTTCGGTAACGCCATCTATATCGCCAACCATCAGAACAATTACGATATGGTGACCGCCGCAAATATCGTGCTTCCACCGACCGTGACGGTGGGAAAAAAAAGCCTGCTGTGGATCCCGTTTTTTGGCCAGCTGTACTGGCTGACCGGGAACCTGCTGATCGACCGTAACAACCGCGCGAAAGCGCACAGCACCATTGCGGAAGTGGTGAATCATTTTAAAAAGCGCAAAATCTCAATCTGGATGTTCCCGGAAGGAACGCGCAGCCGCGGCCGCGGCCTGCTGCCGTTTAAAACCGGGGCGTTTCATGCCGCAATTGCGGCAGGTGTTCCAATTATTCCTGTGTGCGTTTCCAATACTTCGAATAAGATTAATCTTAACCGCCTGAATAACGGGCTGGTGATTGTCGAAATGCTTCCACCCGTCGATACCAGCAAATACGGTAAAGACCAGGTGCGCGAGCTGGCAGCGCACTGTCGTGAGCTGATGGCTCAGCATATTGCGCAGCTCGACAAAGAAGTCGCAGAGAGAGAAGCCGCCGGTAAGATTTAATCCGGCGTTGAAGGGAAAACGAATTCCCGCGTTGTTAGTCGTTTCAGATGGAGCTTATATGTCACTCAGTCGGCGTCAGTTTATTCAGGCTTCCGGGATCGCCCTTTGTGCGGGTGCGATGCCGCTGACAGCCAGCGCCGCCGGGCAGCAACAGCCGCTGCCTATTCCGCCATTAATTGAATCTCGTCGCGGTCAGCCGCTTTTCCTGACGCTGCAGCGCAGCCACTGGTCCTTCACCCAGGGGACGCGCGCGCCGGTCTGGGGCATTAACGGACGTTACCTTGGGCCGACCATACGCGTGTGGAATGGCGATGACGTAAAGCTCATCTACAGTAACCGTACCCCTGAAAATGTTGCCATGACCATCAGCGGCCTACAGGTGCCCGGCCCGTTGATTGGCGGCGCGGCGCGAATGATGTCACCCAGCGCCGACTGGGCGCCGGTTCTGCCGATTCGCCAGAGCGCGGCCACCCTGTGGTATCATGCCAACACGCCTAACCGTACGGCGCAGCAGGTTTATAACGGCCTGGCAGGAATGTGGCTGGTGGAAGATGAGGTCAGCAAATCCCTGCCGATCCCGAACCACTACGGCGTGGATGACTTCCCGATTATCATCCAGGACAAGCGTCTGGATAATTTCGGTACGCCGGAATATAGCGAGCCGGGCAGCGGTGGCTTCGTCGGCGATACGCTGTTGGTCAACGGCGCGCAAAGCCCGTATGTCGAGGTCTCGCGCGGCTGGGTGCGCCTGCGCCTGCTCAACGCGTCCAACTCGCGCCGCTATCAGCTGCAAATGAGCGATGGCCGTCCGCTGCACGTGATTTCCGGCGACCAGGGCTTTTTACCGGCCCCGGTGTCCGTCAAACAGCTGGCGCTCTCGCCGGGAGAACGTCGTGAAGTTCTCATTGATATGACCAACGGGGATGAAGTGTCTGTCACCTGCGGTGAAGCGGCCAGCATTGTGGACCGCATTCGCGGGTTCTTTGAACCGTCGAGCATTCTTGTCTCGACCCTGGTGCTGACCCTGCGCCCGACCGGTCTGCTGCCGCTGGTGACTGATAGCCTGCCAATGCGCCTGCTGCCGCAGGAGATCATGAGCGGCTCGCCGGTGCGCAGCCGTGATATCAGCCTGGGCGATGACCCGGGCATCAACGGCGCGCTGTGGGACGTCAACCGCATCGACATTACCGCGCAGCAGGGCACCTGGGAGCGCTGGACGGTCCGTTCAGATATGCCGCAGTCGTTCCATATTGAAGGGGTGGCATTCCTGATCCGCAACGTCAACGGTGCGATGCCGTTCCCGGAAGACCGCGGCTGGAAAGATACCGTCTGGGTGGACGGCCAGGTTGAGCTGCTTGTCTACTATGGTCAGCCTTCGTGGCCGCACTTCCCGTTCCTGTTCCACAGCCAGACGCTGGAGATGATGGACAGGGGCTCCGTGGGGCAGATGCTGATCAACCCTGCGCCATAATCCTGACATTCCCGGTTCGCCGGGAATGGTTTATGCCCGCCAGAAAAAGCGCGAGAACAGAATCAGCACCGGGTAAATTTCCAGACGCCCTAAGATCATCGCCGCGCACATCAGTAGTTTTGCCCCCTCTGTTAACGTGCCAAACGTCGACGCCGTCTCCCCAAACCCCAGCCCCATGTTGTTGATGCAGGCGGCGACCGTTGCGAATGCGGTGAACAGGTCGTAGCCCATCAGATTGAGCGACCAGACAAAAAAGCCCGTGATCATGACGTAGAGAAAAAAGAAGCTCCATACCGAGCGCAGGACGCGTTCATTCACCACGCTTTTGCCCACCTTAATGCTCAGCAGCGCTCTCGGATGCGCCAGCTGGTTCATCTCCTGAATACTCTGCTTGAACATAATGAGAAAACGCAGGGCTTTGATTCCGCCGCAGGTCGAGCCTACGCAGCCGCCAAAAAAGCTGGCGCTCAACAGCAGGAAAATGGTGTGTGCGGGCCATTGGGCATAGTCGGCGGTCGAAAGGCCGTTATCGGTCATCATCGAACTGGCAAGGAAGAAGGCGTGCACCAGGCTATCCGTGGCGTTGTACATCCCGGCATGCCAGACCTGCCAGGCGGTGATGACAATAATCACCGCGGCGGCGCTCAGAAAGAATTTAACCTCCGGGCTGCGGCGAATCGGTTTCAGGGTGCGTCTGACAATGGCGACGTACCAGAGGGTGAAGTTGAACGCGGAGAGCAGTGAAAACGCCCCGGCGACCAGCTCAATCGCGTGGCTGTCATAAAACCCAATGCTCTCGCTGCGGGTGGAGAACCCGCCCAGCGACACGGTCGACAGCCCGTGACAGAGGGCGTCAAAAAATGACATTCCCGCCAGCCAGTAGGCCAGGGTGCAGGCCACGCCCAGCGCGAAGTAGGTCACCCACAGCGTGCGCGCGGTATCGGCAAGGCGGGGAGTCAGACGCTCCTCCTTGAACGGCCCCGGCATCTCTGACTGATAGAGCTTCATGCCACCAATGCCCAGCAGCGGCAGGACCGCGACGGCCAGCACGATGACGCCTAACCCGCCAATGAAATTCAGCTGTGCGCGGTAATAAAGGTACGACTTAGGCAGGGCGCTGACGTCCCCGATCACCGTTGCCCCGGTGGTGGTGATCCCGGAAACCCCTTCAAAGAGCGCGTCGGCAAAGGAGAGCCGTAGCCCGTCATCCATCCAGAGCGGCATGGCGCTAATGAATGAGAACAGCAGCCAGAACAGCACGATAATCACAAACCCGTCGCGGGTGCGCAGCTGTATGCCGGCGTGACGGGTTGCCCGCCAGGTTAACCCTCCGAGAGTAAAAAAGGTTAAAAAGGTGGTCAGAAAGGCAAAGTAGGTCCGCTCTTTATTCAGCAGGGCGATAACCATCGGCGGCAGCATGGAAAGGCTGTACAGCAGAACCAGAAAACCGCAGAGGTGAAGGACAACCCGCAGCTGGGATACATGTAACGAATCGTTGGGCTTCACGACAGAGCTCCGCGCAATAACACGTTCCGGGGCAAATCACCGGAAAATATAGTGAATATTATGATTCAAAATTATCAGGGCGCCGTATTTTAACGACTTCCCCGAATATCTGCCTGCTTCATGCATCCTTTTCTTCAAATCTGGCGGATGAACAGCGTATAATCCCGCTCCTTTTGTCTATTTTTTCTTCGGAAGCATTATGAGCGCAATTTCCCTGATCCAGCCGGATCGTGACCTCTTCTCCTGGCCCCAGTACTGGGCGGCCTGCTTTGGACCGGCGCCATTCCTGCCGATGTCCCGGGAAGAGATGGACCAACTGGGCTGGGACAGCTGCGACATCATTCTGGTCACGGGCGATGCCTACGTTGACCATCCGAGCTTCGGTATGGCCATCTGTGGCCGTATGCTTGAGGCGCAGGGCTTCCGCGTGGGGATCATCTCCCAGCCTGACTGGAACAGCAAAGACGACTTTATGCGTCTGGGTAAACCGAACCTGTTCTTCGGCGTGACCGCAGGCAACATGGATTCGATGATCAACCGCTACACCGCCGACCGTAAGCTGCGCCATGACGATGCCTACACGCCGGATAACGTGGCGGGCAAACGCCCCGACCGCGCAACCCTGGTCTATACCCAGCGCTGTAAAGAAGCCTGGAAAGACGTGCCGGTGATCCTGGGCGGCATCGAGGCGAGCCTGCGCCGCACCGCCCACTACGACTACTGGTCAGATACCGTACGCCGCTCGGTGCTGGTGGATTCCAAAGCCGATATGCTGATTTACGGTAACGGCGAGCGTCCGCTGGTGGAAGTGGCGCACCGTCTGTCGCAGGGTGAGCCGGTTAGCAGCATCCGCGACGTGCGCAATACCGCCATTATGGTGAAAGAGGCGCTGCCGGGCTGGAGCGGGGTGGATTCCCGCATCATTGATATGCCGGGCAAAATCGACCCGATCCCGCACCCGTACGGCGAAGATCTGCCGTGTGCCGATAACAAGCCGGTTGAGCCGAAAAAAGCGGAAGCGAAGGCTATCGTTGTGCAGCCGCCGCGCCCGAAACCGTGGGAAAAGACCTACGTGCTGCTGCCGTCCTACGAGAAGGTGAAAGCCGACAAGGTGCTCTACGCGCACGCGTCCCGTATTCTGCACCATGAAACCAACCCTGGCTGCGCCCGCGCGCTGATGCAGAAGCACGGCGAGCGCTTTATCTGGATCAACCCGCCGGCGATCCCGCTCTCCACCGAAGAGATGGACAGCGTCTTTGCGCTGCCGTACAAACGCGTTCCGCACCCGGCGTACGGCAACGCCCGTATCCCGGCGTATGAGATGATCCGCTTCTCGATCAACATCATGCGCGGCTGCTTCGGCGGCTGTTCGTTTACTCTTGTTTTTATGTATTTAGAGTTAAACTCTACTTTTCTATTTTTAGAATTCAAGCTATTCATCGTAATTGAGAGATATCCTTTTAATGTTCAGCAAGCCTGTTAAAAGCACTTTATCTGAACCGCGTTTTGCCTAAATCCTGCTCAATATATACTCTCCCTGAGTTCTGAAATCCTCAAATTCCCCAATCTTAAAGCATTGATACATAGATGATGTCAGATAATGCGCAATCATCTCACCGCCAATATGGATCCGTTCCGGGTGTGAGTATGTCGCCTGTATAGCCCTTTGTTCATTCATCATTACAGGAATTGTCTGCAACAAATCCCCATCCAGGATTTGGCACTCAGGTTTTACTCCTGTTCCGTATTGTAATTGCTCTGATTCGAAATCATGGACTGAGCGATAGGCGAACGAAACGATATTTCCTGTTTCCTCGCAAATTGCGAACTGATAAACACTGGTTGTCACCGTTGAAGAAGAGGGAATTGCATGGTCATGCTTGTATTGTTTCCACAGCCTCCTTAGACAGGCCGATGTATGATAATTGAGATTTTGTATACCTGATACGACCATTCTGGTTGATGCTTCAAGCAACCAGGTGTTAGAAAATCCACCTGCCCCCGTACCTGCTATGATGGTTCTTAGCTGGGGGATGTAACCTGCTTTGGAAACAAAAGATAACGGCTCCCCATTATCGGTGACGGCAAGGGTATCTGTTACAATCAGTGCTTGTGCTTCGTCTGTATAAAATATCAGTGATGACATATTTTCCTCATCCAGAAAAGACATTACATGAATCACAGAACAGGTCACTACAACCACGTGAAAGGGAGTCAGACCATTTTCCAGAGGTAAATATATTCTTGTGTTTGGACGCGTTGCGGTTCTCTGTAAAAAATATATAGCACAAACAAAAGTCCCCGCAGGGATAAATATAGTTATATGCGCTTTTTCTGCTGGCTTTTACAATTGAAAGTGACAGGTAAACGAAATGTGTTACAGGTTTCTTTTGCTTTTCGTTGGGTTCTGTATATGCGAATTTACCCTGTGTGTTATTTTTGCAATGGACTCAGGCTGTATTCAATCAATTAAGGTTTACTTCTGGCATTAAGATGTATCCGTTGCCTGTTTTTTAAGGGCACGGTTTGTGCCGGGAAATGAAAATCACATCTTAAGTTCTTCACTCAAAGGATTTGTGATGTTTATCACGTATGGTCCGGGTAACGTGTTGAGGTCAATGTATTGCATCGTGATGGTGTCGTTACATCTTTTACTTTCCTCCTGATTTGCATATTCACTCCCGGCAACCTGGTTGTTTGTTTTTTCTTCTTCCGGATTTATAGTGTAGGCATGAGGTGGCGTTTCAGGGCGACAGACTGTGAGGATAATCACTAACATTCATGCGCGTTATGGGCGTGTCAGCAAACTGGATGCAACAGAGCCGAAACTGAAATTTGAACCCGGATTTCTGTATGCTGAAATACCTTATATTAGCGGCATCCAGAATCGAAAACTGAGCCGATATGTACACTTTTATCTTATGGATAAAGCTATCCTGCAGGCCAGGGATTTAAAGCCTTTAGCCCGGGCATTTTTACGCTGGATAAGGTGGCTGGAGGATAACGGACTTGACCCTTTCACCCCGGGAACGTTGAAATACCAAAGCCCTACATATGGCTTCAGGGAGTATCTTCTGGGGGCCGTAAGGCAGGGGCGCATCGCCTCATCCACCGCGGCGGTGTACATCAGCGTTATCCGACGGTTTTACGTATTTCTGGGCAAGTGTGGTGAGCTGGCTGCCAGCTCATTTTTTACGTTGGTCGAAAAAGTCGTTGACGGGCGACGCAAGGTGATAAGTTCGGATCTTGCCATCAGGATAACCAGCACAACAAAAAGGACAATCAACCCACTGAATGATGCAGAGGTTCATATCCTGGATGAGGCACTGAAATCTGAGTCCGGGTTGTTCAGTTTAATGATTGTGCTGATGAAAAATTGTGGGTTACGGCTGGATGAAATGCTGACCCTGCCGTCGTCACTCTTTACTGAAGAGTACCTTGCCAGTGTCCCTGTATCTGAGTTGACCATCAGGGGGCTTCATATTGGTCCGAGATGCGGAGTTCATACGAAGTTTGGGATGACGCGAGAACTCTTCATCACCAGACGATTGTACGAGCAGGTTCTGGATTATCTGGCGGATGAGGAGTATGAAAAGAAGATCCAAAAATGGCGTGCACGACAGGGTGGGGAAGGGCGGCACGAGCCTTTATTTTTAATGGCAAACGGGAAACGGATGTCTGAAAAAGCCTTTTACTCCCGCTGGTACAGTTTTCGCCATCGCCTGGCCCGGTCTGCTCCGGGAAATGTGTTCAGACATAAACCCCATGATTTGCGGGCAACGTTTGCGACCCATTTTTTACGCTCGGCACTGAGTTGCTATCCCGATCAGGCCGCAAATGCGCTGGGTACAGTAAAATACTGGATGGGCCATAAAAGCGAAAATACGACGATGAAATACATCGTCTTTCTTCAGCAAAACCAGATTTCTGATGCAGTCGCCGGGGTCATGGACGCATTGATTGACGGTGCTGCAGGTCGCGATGGAGCCATATATGAGCCGGAGTGAAACGCAGATAACGTGGATGGCCGAAAATGTGCTGTCATGGGAGACGGTCAGCGGACACATCACTCAGCGGGATCTGAACCGATATTATTTACTTGACGTTTATCTTCAGGCTCATTTTTCAGATTATGTGTTGCTCCCCGGATGGTTTAGTGAACATTCGCATCTTGCCCGCCCTGAAAAACGCGATTTTATTGCCTCTCTGAAACGATTTCTTCTGTCTTACCGTCCCGCCGGAAGGTTAACCATTTTCCGTTATCTCAATATGTTTTTTATATGGCAGTCAGTCAATCAGTATGACTATGGCACGGCTGAAGGCGTTGAAATGTATATTAAACATCTCATGAACGATATTCGTCGGCGAAAAATTTCAGTCAGGATGGCAAGACACTACTTGTCCGTGGTCAACCGGTTTTTGCTTACGGGCGGGCAGATTCAGAGGCGGTATGAATATGAATTCTTACCGAAAGGAACGTATCAGCAGCAGGGAAGGGATAGCTATACCAGGAATGAACTTTCCGAGATCCTGAGGCAGTTGTCATCCATGAATGAGTTCCTTGCGGGATGTATCCGGGAGCATATCGCTAAATCGGAAAAAGGGGTGCGGCATTTCTCACCGTCTTTGCTGGCACCTGTTTATGAAGCGTATTTCCGGTATCCGGGAGAGAACGGGGTCAGCAGGGCAGAGATCATCATCAGGGACGTTCTGGAAAATTACTTTCTTACTTCTTTTTTTCTGTTCTGTTACCACACATGGGGAAACACCTCTCAGGTTCTGGGTCTGACGCGGGATGATATACATCTGGATGAAAAGGGTATCAGCACTGATTATGTTTATAAGGGGAGAGCGAATAAGTATATACGTCTGACGATAGGTAAATCGGAGTATGTGACCAAACGTGCGGGCTATTACTGGTTTCTGTCTTTTATCAGGCTCAGGGACGACATCGTTAACTATCTGGTTTCCGCAGATAACTTCCCTCCGGTACAGGCGCTGTTTCTGAGTGAGCCGCAGGTGAAATTCCGTAAGCTTTATTCTCTTAATCCCAGTCATCTGACTAAATTTTCTAACTCTGAGGGGGCGTGGGCCACGATGCGGCAGCTTAATCCCTCGCTTCCATCAATTACCGTTTCTGGCTTGCGCAAAACGTCTGAGCAGTATACGGACAGAACATTAAAGAATGGTCTGATTACGGCGGAAAAAGCACAGCATAACTGGGGCACTTACAGGCGGAATTATGCTGCAGGTAACCCACAGGGGGCGAAGGAAAACTTCAGTGCTGCACTTGATACGCTTATGAATCAGGGGATTGCGACACGTGCGTTATCCGAGCGGGTAAAAGTTGCTGATGAGCTGGGGATCGATCTGCGTGGAAGCGATGAGGGTGTGGATCTTTTATTGAATGGCCTGGGATGTCGATCGCAGGAGCCGCCTACAGATATTGAATTGCGCTTTATAAAAAAGCAAAAACGATTTGGCCGGACACCAAAGGCTTGTGCGGATTTTTCTCATTGTGTCGAATGTTCAAAAAGTTGCGTTGTGGAAACGCTGGAGTCTGTATGGCTCCTGCTGTCATTCAGGCATGCTATCGAGTATGGAAAACCGTTGTACATCGGTTCGGTCAATGCTGTGGAGCGTTATGAAACGTTACTCCTGAAGATTGATTTACGGCTTGGGCTGGTAGATGAGGCGACCCTGAAAAAAGCGCGCGTTAAACTTCAGCGAGAAGGTGTGGCTCCGGTATGGCAGATTTGAAGAAAAAAGAGGTAAGCCGTAGTCGAATGGCGGAGTTTCCTGCCGGAACGCCGCTTCGTTCAGGGGATGAGTTTCCGACTGAGGATATCATCTGTGAGGCACTAGAAAACAAAAGCTTTGAACGTCTGAATAACTGCCTGGTTATCGCCAGCTCAGATGAACATGATATGCGTTTTATCAATGAGGAGACGCTGAATATTTATTTCAGGGATGATGTCTGGACCAATCGCTATGTCAGAACCCATATTGGTGAAACGTTAAGAACCGTTAATTTTTCAGGCATACGGGATCCTGAACTGCGTCTTGAAGCCAAAATCATCTCAGCCAGCCTGCTCTGGATTGTCGGCAGGACCGCGAAGACGCAGTCCCTGATCCGGAAATGTGCAAACATTGTGGCGGGAGCCCGTATTATTGAGTCTATGGGGTATCGCAGTCTGTTTCAGCTTCGTTTTCCGCTTGTCCGGAATGCTTTCATTGTAAAGATGAAGGAGGAGGATGAGCACGGCAGGAAGCGTTCTGAAAGAACATTACGTAATTACTTTATGGACCTGGCGGATATCTCGCTGACAGGTCATACCCGTCTTCGAAAATACGGTTACTTTCCTGATATTAGCTTCGACAGTTACAACAGTGTGGATGATTCAAACCAGACATATTGTATGCCTTTCAGTCTTATGATGTCTGTCTGGGAAGGGCTGATTACTGAACTGGATGCTGAAATCAGTGATTTCGATTTTGACGGGTTTTCCCGGCTGTGCGCTATCATAAACGGTTTTTATGATTCGCCTTACTATACGTCGATGCTGGAAGCCCGTAAAAGAGGGACAGCAAAAAGCATACCGGATTACCGGGCCGCGTATTACTACAATATTGTTGCCGGGGAAATTCGGGCGCTTTTCGCGACACTTGGCCCCGGGATGCAGGGCTGGTTCTCGGTACATAAAAATAAGCGCTGGAGATCTGATTTTATTGGCGTTGATCACATAAAGCTGAACACCTGGCATTTTGAGCTGACGTTAAAAGTCATGAATGTGATACAGGCCATGTCGGGGATGAGACACAGCGAAGTGCTTGGCGTGATGCACGGTTCACTGATTTATGATGGTGATATCCTGGGACTTCGTTCGGTGTTGCATAAGTTCGCCCCGGAAGGTGGAAGTCACGAAGACTGGGTTGTTTGTCGCTATGTGGAAAAGCCTTTTCAGCATTTACGCAGAATTAATCAAATCATGACAGGCCTGGACGGGAAGACGCTGGACAATGTTCCATTGTCTTTAAATATCAGGTCGTGGTTCTCGGAGCAAAAACTCTCTTTTATGGGGACGCAGCGCCAGACTGAGTGGGCAAAGAAATTTGTGAAAAGACACCATCTGTTCATCCGACGTGACCATATTGATGAGTTCAGGCTTTTAAATCCAAACATACGTGATGATGAACGCGTTGCGATGGAGATTCGGGAGGGGGCTTTCTGGCCATTGCGAACCCATCAGTTTCGCCGTTCACTTGCTGTACACCTCAGGCGTCTTGATCTGATTTCTACTAATGATCTTATCCGGCAGTTTAAGCACTTAATCAGAGGCATGACGGAGTGGTATATGTCCGGTGCACTCAACGCTTCGCATTTTAGCCGGGCGATCCCTCAGGCATTCGCTGCCGAGATTGAGAGGGTTGATACCGAACTCTCAGCTTCCAGGGCTGTTTCTTATCAGCATGAAGGCCTGCTTTATGGCGAAGGCGGGAAGTTACTGATGTCCCAGAGAGGTGGGCACTTACATCAGATGACGTTTCCTACACTGAAAAAAGCGATGAGCATGGCTAAACGAGGCGGGCAAAAACTGGTATCTCTTGGAAACGGTTTTTATTGCATGAATGGCCATGACTGCGAGTTTAAGGCGGTTGTTCAGTCAGCGTCCTGCAATCCGGGATGTGAGAACATGCTGGCCGGAGCTGATTCTGTTCCCGTGTGGAAACGCAGGATGGCTCATTATGACAACCTTCTGGAGATTGCCGTGCGAAATAATGCTCCTCAGGCTGACAGGGATTTTCTGATGCTTGAGAGAGATTTTTATGCAGATGCTGTCCGTTTTTTTGAAAAGGATGAATAGAGCATGACGAACGAACAGTCGGGGGTTAAAAAAACACAGGCAAGAGCAGAGCAGGCCCTGAGGGAACTGATGTTATCAGGGGAGCGTATCAGCCAGTATGCTGTGGAAAAACGAGCGGGGCTGGCAAACGGCACCCTGAATTATAACTGTCCTGAGTACAGGCAGGTCAGGGAGGCTATCCGCAGTCTGAAAAAAACGTGCCAGGGCACCGCGCCGGTTGATGAGCAGGGCATTGAGCAGCAGATCAAGCTGAAAGAAAAGTATCGCCGTCAGAGAAATGAGCTGAGGGAAGAAATCAAAAAGATGATGGCTGAAAATGTAGAGCTGTTACATAACCTTATACTTTTACAGCAGTATGTCAGGGAGCTTGAACGCAACACCGGGAGGGAGAAAGGGGACGTCATTCCGTTCTCGGGTGGTGTCAGGGACTGAGGCTATACTGAACGGAAGGACGCGAGGTGAATCGCCACAGGTTTAACAGACACCTCAGAGTCATTTAAGATGACTTAAAGAGAGGTGCCCATGAGCGGTAAGCGTTATCCTGAAGAGTTTAAAATTGAAGCAGTCAAACAGGTTGTTGATCGCGGTTATTC